>JBBKXP010000319.1:0-15285 GCA_037969545.1 Paracoccaceae bacterium
TTCTGGCACTGGCCGAAGTCAAGCAGTTCAACAATTTTTCCGATGCCAAGCGGGCCGAGGCCGCCGCATTGATTAAGGTCGCCGTGGCTTGTGGTGCCGAGGCTGTCAGTCTGATCCCGCGTAACGATGGCAGTGGACTGGGCAATGGCGAAAGGGTTGCCAACCTTCGCGTCGCCCTGCGTGAATTGCGCCCGTTACTGGATGAAGCCGGGCTGATCGGACTTGTCGAACCTCTGGGGTTCGAATTTTGCTCGGTGCGCTCCAAAGCCGAAACCGTTGAGACGATCGAGGCGCTGAATGCCACCGCGACCTACAAGCTGGTGCATGACACCTTTCATCATCATCTGGCCGGAGGCGGCCCGGTCTTTCCCGAACATACCGGCATCGTCCATATTTCGGGTGTGACTGATCCGGACGTCGGGACTGCACAGATGACCGATGCGCACCGGGTTCTGGTCGATGTGCATGACCGTCTGGGGAATCTGGCGCAAATCGACACCTTGTGCGCGTCCGGTTATCGCGGGCCGCTGTCGTTCGAGCCATTCTCGCCGCTCGTTCATGCCCTTGCCGACCCGGCACCGGCGTTTGCGGCATCTGTTGAATTCATCACCGAAGGCGTCCGGGATCGGGCGGCCTGAGGCACGGATACGGCCCAGAACGGGCCGTCCGGTTATCTACAATCACTGGCGTGCCGGACGCCACAATGGGAGGAAAACCATGAACAAGACCCTCATCGCCACCAGCTTTGCCCTACTGCTGGGCACAACCGCGATGGCCGAAAACGTCGGCGTGTCGATGGCGCGTTTCGACGACAACTTTCTGACCGTGCTGCGCAACGGCATGGTCGCGACCGCCGAAGGCATGGACGGCGTTATCCTGCAAGTCGAGGACGCGCAGGATGACGTGGCAAAGCAGCTGGACCAGATCAACAACTGTATCGCGTCGGGCGTCGATGCGATCATCGTCTACGCGGTCGATACGTCGGCGACGCAGGCGATGTCGGATGCTGCCGCCGCCGCCAACGTGCCGCTGGTCTATGTCAACCGCGAGCCAGTCAACGTCGAGACCCTGCCCGACAATCAGGCCTTTGTGGCGTCCAACGAGGTCGACTCGGGCACCCTTGAAACGATGGAAGTGTGCCGCCTGCTGGCCGAGGCCGGCAAGGCCGATGCCCAAATCTATGTGATGATGGGCCAGCTATCAAACCAGGCTGCGGTACAGCGTACCGCCGACATCCACGATGTGATGGCGTCGGGCAATTGCGCCGTGACCCTGAACATCATCGACGAGCAGACGGCCAACTGGTCGCGTGACGAAGCGCAGAACCTGATGACCAACTGGCTGTCGACCGGCGCCCCGTTCGATGCCGTCATCGCCAACAACGACGAAATGGCGCTGGGTGCGATTCAGGCGATGAAGGCTGCCGGGATCGGCATGGATACCGTCATTGTGGGTGGTGTCGATGCGACCCAGGACGCGCTCGCGGCGATGCAGGCGGGTGATCTGGACGCGACCGTGTTCCAGGATGCCGCCGGTCAGGGCACCGGTTCGCTGAACGCCGCGCTGGCGCTGGCCAAGGGCGAGGCCGTCGACCAAAAGGTCTATATCCCGTTCCTGCTGGTGACGCCGGACAATATCGGCGATTTCATCAACCGGAACTGATCGGGCAATCCGACGTGACAACAGATGGCCGGGCAGCGTGATTGCGTTGCCCGGCCTGCCCGCACAGGGCGACCGACCAGCATCAGGGGCAAGGACAGAATGTCTGATTCATCGCAAGGCATCGGGGGGCTGACCTTTGACAAGACCAAGCGGGCGCGACCGCAGGAACTGAACGTCTTTCTGGCGCTGGTCCTGATCACCGTCACCTTCGAAGTCCTGGGCTGGCTGCTGATGGGTGACAGTTTCCTGTTCAACACCCGCGACAATGTCGAAGGACTGTTCAACACCGCCCGCCTGAACATCATCATCTTGCAGGTGGCGATCATCGGCATCATCGCGCTGGGCGTGACGCAGGTCATCATCACCGGCGGTATCGACCTGTCGTCAGGATCGATCGTCGGCGCAACGGCGATGATCGCGATGAGTTTTGCGCAGGTGGCGCTGGTCAACGGCAACCCGAATCCCAAGGCGATCTTTGGCCCCTGGGCAATGGACCTGCCGGTGATCGTACCGATTGTCGTGGCCATTGGTTGCGGCGTACTGGCCGGAGCGGTGAACGGCATGCTGATCGCCTACACCAAAATTCCACCCTTCATCGCGACGTTGGGCATGATGGTTACCGCGCGTGGGGTGTCGAAGTGGTGGTCAAAGGGCAACCCGATCTCGTTTCCGACCGACAGTTATGCCGCGATTGGCAAGGGGATGACGCCGGTCTTTATCTTCATCGGGTTGGCGGTCCTGTTTTACCTGATCATGAAATACACGAAATACGGCAAGCACTGCTATGCCATCGGGTCGAACGAAGAGGCCGCCCGGATGTCGGGGATCCGGGTCGAGAATCACAAGATACTTGTCTACACGATCGCCGGGATTCTGTCGGCGCTGGCGGCGGTGGTCCTGTCGTCCAAGAATCTGACCGCGCAAGCCGGCATGGGCGTGATGTACGAACTTGACGCGATCGCCATGGCAGTCATTGGCGGGGTGTCGCTTTCGGGCGGGCGCGGGTCGATCATTGGCACCGTCATCGGCGCGCTGATCTTTGGCGTCATCATTTCCGGTTTCACGTTTCTGCGGCTGGACGCCTACTATCAAGAGATGGTCAAGGGCGCGATCATTGTCGGTGCCGTGGTGCTGGACCAGTGGCGTCAGCGCCGCGCACGAGCGGGGAGGTAAGCGATGAGTGAAGTCATACTGAAGACCGAAGGCCTGACCAAGTACTACGGTGGTGTCCACGCCTTGGAGGATGCCGATTTTGAACTGCGGGCGGATGAGCATGTTGCCATCGTCGGCGACAACGGTGCAGGCAAATCGACATTCGTGCGCCAGATCACCGGGGTCGAGACCCGGACCCGCGGCAAAGTCTGGTTTCTTGGGTCCGAGGTGCATTTCGACGGCCCGCTGGATGCCCGCAAATCGGGGATCGAAACGGTATTCCAGAACCTTGCACTGGCCGACGATCTTGACGTGCCGTCGAACTTGTTTCTGGGACGCGAAAAGATTCTTTTGAACCTCGGTCCGTTCTCGATCCTCGATCGGCGCGGCATGCGCAATGCGACGATGGAGGGGCTGCAACGTACCGGCGTCAAGATCCCCAACCTTGACAATGCGATCCGCAACATGTCGGGCGGTCAGCGCCAGTGCGTCGCCATCGCCCGGTCAGCGTCGTTCGCGTCAAAGCTGATCATCATGGACGAACCCACGGCCGCCCTTGGGGTGCAGGAAACCGCACAGGTCGAGAACATCATCAAGACCCTCAAGGAACAGGGAGTGCCGTTGATTTTGGTCAGTCACAACTTGCGACAGGTGTTCGATCTGGTAGACCGCATCGTGGTGTTCCGGCGCGGTCGGATTGCTGCCAATTTGCTGAAACACGAGACTGACGGCAACGATATCGTTTCCTACATCACCGGTGTGAAATCACAGTTCGCCGAAGCCGCCGATATTTGACAACCTGCCCCGAAAGGGGCCAACCAGACGAGCATAATATGACACTCCGTTTCGGCGTTCTTGGCGCGGGCCGCATTGGCCGCGTGCATTCAAAGGCAATCGCGGGCACCGCAGGAGCCCGGCTGACCGCTATCGCAGACCCGGTCGCGGCAGCCGCGCAGGACATGGCCGACGCCTATGGGTGCGCGATCCGCGACATCGACGCGATCATCGGGGCCGACGACATCGACGCCGTGGTGATCTGCACCCCCACCGACACCCACGCCGACCTGATCGAACAGGCGGCAAAGGCGGGCAAGGCGGTGTTCTGCGAAAAGCCTGTCGATCTGTCGGTCAAGCGCGTGCGCGATTGCCTCAAGGTCGTGGCCGACGAAAAGGCCGTGCTTATGGTCGGCTTTAACCGCCGGTTCGATCCCGACTTTATGGCCGTCAAGGCGGCCATCGACGCAGGCCAGATCGGCACCGTCGAAATGGTCACGATCACATCCCGCGATCCCGGCGCACCGCCGGTCGACTATATTAAACGCTCTGGCGGCATCTTCCGCGACATGACGATCCACGATTTCGACATGGCCCGCTGGCTGCTGGGCGAGGAACCCGAGACCGTGATCGCCGCCGCGTCCAACCTCGTCGATCCCGCCATCGGCGCGGCGGGCGATTTCGACAGCGTCAACGTGATCCTGCGCACCGCGTCGGGCCGTCAGGCGGTCATCACCAACAGCCGCCGCGCCACCTATGGCTATGACCAGCGGATCGAGGTGCATGGGTCGGCGGGCGCCGTATCCGCCGACAACATGCGCATGGCCAATATCGAGGTGGCGGGGGCCAACGGCTTTACCCGCCCGCCGCTGCTCGACTTTTTCATGACCCGCTATGTCGCCGCCTACGCCAACGAAATCGCCGCTTTCGTCGCCGCCGTGACCGAGGGTGCGCCGACGCCGACCACCGGGGCCGACGGGCTGGCGGCACTGGTGCTGGCGGACGCGGCCCTGGAATCGGTGCAGACGGGCCGCGCCGTGACCGTGACCTTATGAAGCCGATCGACCTCATCACCATCGGGCGGGCGTCTGTCGATCTGTATGGTCAGCAGGTCGGCGGGCGGCTCGAGGATATGGGGTCTTTCGCCAAATACGTCGGCGGGTCGCCCACGAACATCGCCGTGGGGACCGCCCGGCTGGGGCTGAAATCGGCGCTCATTACCCGCGTCGGTGACGAACACATGGGCCGGTTCATTCTGGAACAATTGGCGTTTGAAGGCGTCGAGACGGGGGGCATCGTGACCGACCCCGACCGCCTGACGGCGCTGGTCGTGCTGGGCATCCGCGATCAGTCGCAGTTTCCGCTGATCTTTTACCGCGAGAACTGCGCCGATATGGCGCTGTGCGAAGACGACATCGATCCCGCCTTCATCGCGCAGGCCCGCGCCGTGGTCGCCACCGGCACGCACCTCAGCCATCCACGCACCGAAGCCGCGGTGCTGAAAGCCCTGTATCTGGCCCACGAGAACGGCGCGCAAACCGCTCTCGACATCGACTATCGCCCGAATCTCTGGGGTCTGGCCGGGCATGGCGATGGCGAATCCCGCTTTATCGAATCCGCCGCCGTCACCGCGAAACTGCAAAAAACGCTTGCCCAGTTCGACCTGATCGTCGGCACCGAGGAGGAGTTTCACATCGCGGGCGGCACCACCGATACGATCGCCGCCCTGCGCAATGTCCGCGACATCAGCCCCGCCGTGCTGGTCTGCAAACGCGGCCCGATGGGCGCTGCCGCGTTTACCGGCGCGATCCCCGATACGCTGGACGAGGGCCAAAGCGGCCCCGGTTTCCCGATCGAGGTGTTCAATGTCCTTGGCGCCGGCGACGGTTTCATGTCGGGCCTGCTGCGCGGCTGGCTGGACGGCGCCGACTGGCCGACCGCCCTGCAATACGCCAACGCCTGCGGGGCGTTCGCGGTCAGCCGCCACGGCTGTGCGCCCGCCTACCCCAGTTGGGAAGAATTGCAGTTCTTCCTGAAACGTGGCGTCGTCACGCCCGCCCTGCGCCACGACGCGGCGCTAGAACAACTCCATTGGTCCACCAACCGGCGCGGCGACTGGCCTGAACTGCGGGTGCTGGCGTTCGATCACCGGATGCAGCTTGAAGACTTGCCGGGAGCCACAACGGAAAAGATCGGCGCATTCAAATCGCTGTGTCTCGACGCCTGCGTACAAGTCGCGGACAAACGTCCCGGCTATGGCCTGCTCTGCGATTCCCGCCTTGGCCGCGACGCGCTTTACAAGGCCGCCGGTCGGGGCCTGTGGATCGGGCGGCCCGTCGAATGGCCGGGGTCGCGGCCCTTAACGCTGGAGCCTGAGATTGGCCCCGATTACGGCGGGTTGTCTGAATGGCCGTTGGATCACGTCGTCAAGGTCTTGTGCCTTTACCACCCCGACGACGACGCCGCGATGAAGGCAGACCAAGAGGCGACCCTGACCCGCCTGTTCCACGCCGCACGGCGCAACCGGCTGCAGTTCCTGCTCGAAATCATCCCGTCCAAGGCCGGCCCCGTCGATGACACGACCACCGCGCAGGTCATCCAGCGATTTTACGACATCGGCGTCTTCCCCGACTGGTGGAAACTGGAACCGATGCAGACCGCCGCCGCATGGGACGCGACCTGCGCCGCGATCACGCAAAACGACGCCCACACGCGCGGCATCGTCGTGCTGGGGCTGGGCGCGACCGAGGGCCATCTGGCCGCGTCGTTCAAGGTCGCCGCCAGTTATCCGCTGGTCAAGGGTTTCGCGGTGGGCCGCACGATCTTTGCCGACCCCGCCGCCGCCTATATGGCCGGAACGCTGGACGGCGCAGCGGCAATCGCCATGATGGCGGACACATTCGCGCGGCTTTGCGCCCTTTGGGACGATGCCCGCGCCGCAGCCAAGGGAACCGCGCCATGACCAAAACCATCCGCCTGACCGCCGCCCAGGCGATGATGCGCTACCTTTCGGTGCAGATGACGCCCGAGGGTGAACCGTTTATCGCCGGGGCCTGGGCGATCTTCGGCCACGGCAACGTTGCCGGAATTGGCGAGGCGCTGCACGGTATCGGTGACGCGCTGCCGACGTGGCGCGGCCATAATGAACAGACGATGGCGCATGCGGCCATCGCCTATGCCAAGCAGTTGGGGCGGCGGCGGGCGATGATGGTGACGACCTCGATCGGTCCCGGTGCGGTGAACATGGTGACGGCAGCGGCGCTGGCCCATGTCAACCGGATCCCGGTGTTGCTGGTCCCCGGCGATGTCTTTGCCAGCCGTGGCCCGGATCCGGTGCTGCAGCAGATCGAGAATTTCGGCGATGGCACGGTGAGCGCCAACGACTGCTTCAGGCCGGTCAGCCGCTACTTTGACCGGATCAGCAGGCCCGAGCACCTGCTGACGGCGCTGCCCCGCGCCATGCGCACGATGACCGACCCCGCCGATTGCGGGCCGGTGACGCTGGCATTCTGTCAGGACGTGCAGGCCGAGGCTTATGACTATCCGGTCGCGTTCTTTGGTCCCAAAGTCTGGTCGATCCGACGTCCTGCCCCGGACCCTGCCGAGGTGGCCGCCGTCGCTGCGGTATTGGCCGGGGCCAAGCGCCCGGTGATCCTTGCGGGCGGCGGGGTGCATTTTTCGGGCGCCGCGGACGCATTGAAGTCGTTTGCCGACGTGTACCAGATTCCGGTTGTCGAAACGCAGGCCGGCAAATCGGCGCTGCCTTGGGATCATCCGCTGAATTTTGGTCCTGTCGGTGTCACCGGGGCGACCAGTGCCAACAATCTGTGCGAAACCGCTGATGTGATTCTTGGCGTGGGTACCAGATTTCAGGACTTCACCACGGGCAGCTGGGGTCTGTTCAAACATCCGAACCGGACCTTGATCAGCCTGAACGTGGCGGCATATGACGCAATGAAACATGGTGCGCTGCCGCTTTGCGCTGATGCGCTGGCCGGGCTTGAGGCATTGGCCGGGGCGCTGCAAGGCAAGGCGTTCACCGCCCCCGATGGCGGTCTGAAGACCAATTGGTTTGCCCGGGTCGACCCGCTGACTGCCGCGCCGAAAGATGGCAATGCCTTGCCCACCGATATGCAGGTGATCGGCGCGGTGCAGCGCGCGGCGGGCCCTGACACGGTGATCATGGGGGCGGCAGGGACGATGCCCGGCGAGTTGCACAAGTTATGGAAATCGCCCCGCCCCGGTGCCTATCACATGGAATACGGCTTTAGCTGCATGGGTTACGAGATCGCGGGCGCGGTCGGGATCAAGATGGCTGAACCCGACCGCGATGTCATCTGCATGCTGGGCGACGGCAGTTATCTCATGGCCAACTCCGAATTGGCGACAGCAGCGATGATGGGGATCAAGATCACCCTCGTGCTGACGGACAACCGTGGATTTGCCTGTATCAACCGGCTGCAAAAGGCGACCGGCGGGGCCGCATTCAATAACCTTCTGGCGGACGCCCGACATGTCAACGCGTCAACCATCGATTTTGCGGCGCATGCCGCCGCGCTGGGGGCCGAGGCCGTGCATGTGGCCAGCATCGGCGAACTTGAAACCGCATTGGCCGAGGCCAAGGCGGCCAAGGGCCCGTTTGTGGTTGTCATCGACAGCGACCCTGATCCTTCGACCGACGCAGGTGGTACATGGTGGGAAGTCGCAGTGCCCGAAGTCAGCATCCGCCCCGACGTCAACGCGGCCCGCACTGCCTATGAAAAGAAACTGAAAGAGCGCACATGATCCTTTACGGCACAAACCCCATTGCGTGGTCAAACGACGACGATCCGAACCTTGGCGGCCATATCACGCTGGCCCAATGTCTGGACGAAACCGCGAAAATCGGCTTCGACGGGATCGAAAAAGGTAACAAGTTTCCCAAAGACCCTGCCGATCTGCATGCCGAACTTGACCCGCGCGGCCTGCGCTATGTGTCGGGCTGGCATTCGCTGAACCTGCTGGTCAACGATGTCGAAACCGAAAAGGCGGCGATGCAGCCGGCACTTGACATGCTCAAGGCGATGGGCAGCAAAGTGATCATCACCTGCGAAACCTCGAACACGGTGCACGGCAATGATGCGGTGGCGCTGAACGACCGCGCCACGCTGACGCCAGATCAGTGGCCCGCCTTCGGCGCAGGGATCGAGGCGCTTGCGAAATTCGCCGCCGCGCAGGGCATCCAACTGGTTTATCATCCGCACATGGGCACCGTGGTGGAAACCCCGGCCGAGTACGATCTGTTGATGGCGCATACCGGCCCGGCCACAAAGCTGCTGTTCGATACCGGCCACTGTTATTTCGGTGGTGGCGACCCGGCAGAAGTGGGGGCACGCCACATGGCCCGGACGGCGCATATCCACGCCAAGAACGTCCGCCCCGAGATCATGAAACAGGTCCGCGAACAGGGGTTGTCGTTTCTCGAAGGGGTGCGTCGCGGCGTATTCACGGTGCCGGGCGATCCTGAGGGTGCGGTAGATTTTGCGCCGGTGCTGAGCAGTGCCGCCGCGCATGGCTATCAAGGCTGGTTGGTGATCGAGGCCGAACAAGACCCCGACACGCGCGATCCGTTTACTTATCAGTCGCTGGGTCTGACCAGTCTCAAGGCGATGGCCCGGGCTGCCGGGCTGGACAAGGCGGCCTGATATGGCAAACGCGGCACCGTTCTGGCTCAATCCTGCGAACTGCGATCTGGCGGCCTTCGACCGACTGACGGCGCAGACCCTGCACCCTGTTGCGGTGCCGCTGGCAACCGAGATCATCCGCAGTGTGCCGGTCTATGATATGGGCAGCGCCGATCTGGCCGATCCTGGCCTGCGCCGCGCCCTGCAGGCGGAATGGGCAATCGGCATGCTGCATGGGGCGGGTGTTGTGGTCTTGCGTCGCGCCTATGGCGATACCGCGCCGCTCGACCGCGCGACAGCGGTCTTTCGCGACCTGATCGCCGCCGAGTCAGGGGGGGCCGACCATTTTGCGGCCGGTGGCGCCAATGACCGGGTCTGGAACAGCCTGCAAAAGCTGTGCCTGACAGACCCGGATACTTTTGTGGCCTATCATGGTAATGTGGCGATTGACGCGATCTGCGAGGCTTGGCTTGGCCCAGATTACCAGATGACCGCGCAGGTCAATCAGGTTCGCCCCGGCGGCGCGGCACAGACGGCGCACCGCGACTATCACCTGGGCTTTCAGACGGCGGCGGGTGCGGCCAAGTTTCCGGCGCATGCACATGACTTGTCGGCGACGCTGACCCTGCAAGGGGCGATTGCCCATACCGACATGGCCGTCGAGAGTGGACCGACCAAGCTGTTGCCATTTTCGCAGGCCTACCAGCCCGGTTATCTTGCCTATCACCGTGCCGAATTCCGCGACCTTTTCGAATCGCGCTGTGTGCAACTGCCGCTGTCCAAGGGTGACGCGCTGTTCTTCAATCCGGCCGTGTTCCATGCCGCCGGGGCGAACCGGACCCAGGACGTACTGCGGCTGGCAAATCTGTTGCAGGTGTCGTCAGCTTTTGGTCGTGCCCTTGAGGCCATCGACCGCGACGCGATGTGCCGCGCCGCATATCCGGTCTTGCGCAATACAGAGCCGGGCGCGACCCGCGATGCCGCGATTGCAGCCTGTGCCGAAGGCTATCCGTTTCCGACCAACATCGACACCGATCCGCCGGTCGGTGGTCTCGCACCGGAAAGCCAGGCCGGTCTGATCCACCGCGCTCTGTCTGAAAACTGGGCACCGGCGGCGTTTGATGCGGCGCTTGCGGCCCAAACCCAGAAACGGCGGGCCTGAGGGATGGCGGGTTTCTTTGATCTGCGCATTCCGTTTTTTCGCCCACTGTACCGACGGGTTTTGACGACGGCCGTCTGCGCATTCTGGCTGGTCATGGAACTGCTCACGGGCGGACCACTTTGGGCCGCCTTGTTCGCCGGTCTCACGGTATACTGCACATGGCATTTCTTTGTCACTTTCAATCCCGCCGATTTCGAGGAACCTGATAAATGAGTCCGCTGCTGCGCAAACCCGAAGGCATCTCCGGGCGTGTCCATGAGATCACGGTTGCGACGGCCAGGGGGCCGCTGACGCCCGATTGGGGCTATGTCGGGTTCGGTCTGTATCGGTTGGCTGCGGGAGAAGCGGTCAGCGAAGACACCGGCGACCGCGAGGTCATTCTGGTGCTGGTCGAGGGCCACGCCACCGTCACCGCCGCTGGGCAGGACTGGGGCGAGATGGGTGAGCGGATGGATGTGTTTGAAAAGACCCCGCCGCATTGTCTTTATGTGCCAGGCGGCCAAAGCTGGTCTGCCACAGCGACAACCGCCTGCACCCTTGCCGTCTGCACCGCCCCGGCGATGGGCGATCATCCGGCGGCGCGGCTGGGCCCCGAAGGCATCACCCTGACATCGCGCGGCAAGGGCACCAATACCCGCCACATCAACAACATCGCGATGGAAAACCGCGATGTGGCGGGTAGCCTGCTGGTGACCGAGGTGTTCACCCCCGCCGGACACTGGTCGTCGTATCCGCCGCACCGCCACGACGTCGACGACTTTCCGACCATCACCTATCTGGAAGAAACCTATTATCATCGCCTGAACCCCGCGCAGGGTTATGGCCATCAGCGGGTGTTCACCGAGGATGGCAGTCTTGACGAGACTTTGAGTGTGTCAAATCATGACGTGGTGCTGGTGCCGCGCGGGCATCACCCTTGTGCGGCGCCCTATGGCTACGAAATGTATTATCTCAACGTCATGGCGGGACCGCGCCGCAACTGGCGTTTCATCAATCACCCCGATCACGACTGGATCGCAAGGCGCGACGCTGATTAGTCCGGCGCGAGGTTGCGCAGGATCGAACGGGTCGCGGTCACCAGCGCCGGTTCAGTCGCTTTCAACAGCGCGATGCGATCAAACTGGTCGCGGTCTTTCGCCAGACAATCGCGCAGCGTCTGACCGAATACCTGCCGCAATTCCGTTCCGATGTTGAACTTGCTGACCATGCCACTTCTGGCCAGTTTGCGACGCTGATCGTCAGGCACGCCCGACCCGCCGTGAATGACCAATGGCACGTTGGTCTGGGCCAAAATGGCGGCGATCCGGGCCTCGTCGAGCCCTTGAACGGCCGCCTGCATCAAATGCACGTTGCCGACCGACACGGCCATCGCATCAACCCCGGTTTCAGTTGCAAACCGTGCGGCATCGGCGGGATCGGTCCCGGCCGATGCGGCACCCGCGGCATAGCCGACAAAGCCGATCTCGCCTTCGCAGGACACGCCGCCGTCATGCGCCACAGCCACAGCACGCGCAGTCAAGGCGATGTTGTCGTCCAAAGGCAATCGGGAACCGTCGATCATGACCGACGTAAAGCCCAGTGCGATAGCGGTTTCACATTCCTCTACCGTGGTCGCATGGTCGAGATGGATCACGACAGGCACCGGCACGGCATCGGCCAGCGTGCACAACAGTGGCCCCCAGACCGCGAGTGGCATATGTCCCCGGGCCCCCGGGCCGACCTGCAGTATGACCGGCAAACCTTCGGCACTGGCGGCGTCGGCATAGGCGCGGGCGTCTTCCCAGCCAAGGCAGACGAGGCCGGCCACGGCATGACCCCGGGCCCGGGCGGGAATCAGAACCTCGGCCAAAGTCGCTTGCGTCATTTGAACTTGGCCACCATGTCCATGATCCCCGGAATGGTGTGTAGCTGATCGGCATGCGAGGGCTGAAAGAACTGTTTCAGGCTGCGTTGGCTCAGACCGCCGAGGATTGTGAAATAGTACATCTCGTAGCCGGGCAACACGGCGCAGGGGTGATAACCCCTGTCGATGCAGATCGTGGATCCGTCGACGATATGATAGGCATCGCCCGGTTGCCCGTCCTGACGCTGCAGCATCTGCAAACCCGACCCGTGGGCCGGGCGAAAGCGGAAATTGTAGGTCTCGTCGTGCCGGGTTTCGTCAGGCAGGCGGTCGGTGTCATGCTTGTGGCTGGGAAACCCCGACCAGCCACCTGCACCGACGGTGAACAGTTCTGACACCAGCAAACGGCCGACACGGTCGCGGTGGTTGGCACCCAGAACATGTTTGATCTTGCGATGGGTCTTTGTGTCATCGGACCCGTATTGCACCTTGTCCAGATCGCCGACACGGATCGCAAAGGGCTTGCGCGTCTCGGCAAACCGGGCACCGGCGACAAAGGTTTCGGTATCGGTGCGGGCGGACATCCTTGCGGCGGTGTCGGTTGGAACATAGACGCCTTCGGGCTCTCCGTCCCAGACATCCTTGCCGCGGTTGCCGATATCGGCATGGGTTTCGCCCGCAACCTCGACCGTGACGGTGCCGGTCGCGGGCACGATGCAGGTTTCATAGCCCGGTACGCGATAGTCGAAATGCTGCCCGGCTTTCAGCCTGACGATGTTGAAATAGGTCAGCGGCACATGACTGTGGTCGACATCGACGATCGGCGCGTTGCGGTTGTCATAGGGGGAAATGTGCATCAGCTGGCCTTTGTGATTTCTGCCGCCGGGGCAGGTTGGTCGCGCAAGAAGGCGTCAAGTTCGGCGCGGGTCGGGCTGGCGGGGGCGCAGCCGACATTCGATACGACAATGGCCGCGGCTGCCGATCCGCGCCGTACCGCCTCGGCGAGCGGGCGTCGGTCGCGGAATGCGGCCAGCAGTCCGGCCATGAAGGCATCGCCGGCGCCGACCGGCTTGATTGCCGTGACCGGGTAGATTCCGACATGTGTTTCGCCTGTGGCATCAATGCAGATCGCGCCGCGTTCGCCCATCTTGTAGATCACGGCACTGGCACCTTGTGAAACCAGCCGTCGCGCCACATCGAGCCCGGCACCCGCTGATCCGGCAAGCACGCCGAATTCCTCATCATTGCCGACGACGATGTCCGACAGGTTGGCCGCCTGCGCCGTAATCTCGCGGGCTGACGCCGATGACGGCCAGCTTTCGGGTCGCCAATCGATATCAAAGACCAATGGCAGACCCGCCGCCGCGGCGCTGGCAAATGCCGACAGGGTGGCGGAGCGGGACGGATCGGCGGCCAGTACCGTTCCGGTGGTGACCAGTACGCCCCAATCGGCAAAGGTAACAGCGTCGACGTCAGTCTGGTCCATCGCAAGATCGGCCGCGTTGTTGCGATAGAGAACGCGGCCCATATCCATCCGGGTTTCGACAATCGCAAGGCTGGTGCGGGTTCCTGTGCCGACCCGACGCATATGCCGGCGATCGATCCCGTAGGCATCCATCTGGACGGTGACAAAGTCGCCGATGGCGTCGTCCGAAAGGCAGCCGAGCATGCCGACGGCACAGCCCTGCCGCGCCAGTCCGGCTGCCATGTTGGCCGACGAACCGCCAAGTGCTGCGACAAAGCGATCCGCCGCAGCGATCCGCACGCCGGGCGGGTCTGCGTATAGGTCCATCCCGGCGCGGCCTATCACCAGCACCGGTTTGTCAGCGAACTGCATGGCATAGTGCTCCGATACCGGATTGCTCAGATGCATTGATAGCCGCAGGTCGGGCTCAGGTCCAATGGGCAGGCCCGCGAGCGACGGCACGGATGCGCGGATTCCATCATGTCTGATAGATTCCGTCATCGCGGGTCGGGCGGGGACTGGCAGGCCCGCACACCGATAGCTAGCGTCCGCAGCGCAACCGGGGGACAGTCGCTATGCAAATCGGAATCGGCATGATCGGCGGCGGCTATATGGGCAAGGCCCACAGCGTCGCCTTGACGTCTGTCGGGGCGGTTTTTGACACCGTGCTGCGACCGAAACTCGAATTGATCTGCGCCGCATCGGAGGCCAGCGCCGAACGCTACCGCAAGGCCTATGGCTATGCCCGCGCCACCACCGACTGGCGAGCACTGGTGGCCGACCCGAAGGTTGGCGCGGTTGTCATTGCGACGCCGCAGAACATGCACCGCGACATCGCCGTTGCGGCATTCGCTGCGGGCAAGCCGGTGCTGTGTGAAAAACCGATGGGCGCGTCTTTGCAGGATGCCCGTGACATGGTGGCGGCAGCGGCGGCCAGCGGGCAGGCCAACATGGTCGCCTTCAACTACATCCGCACGCCGGCCAGCCAATACGCACGCCAGTTGATTGCCGACGGGGCCCTTGGCGACATTACCTGGTTTCGCGGTGAACACGCCGAGGATTTCGACCATGACCCCGACACGCCTGCCGGGTGGCGCTCGAACGGGCGTGCCAACGGCACCATCGGCGACATCGGCCCGCATCTGGTGAACATGGCGCTGGCCCTGATGGGGCCGATAGACGCGGTGATGGGCGACGTCCGGACCGTGCACGCCGTGCGGCCCGGCGGCAACGTGACCAACGACGATCACGGCCACGCGCTGTGCCGCTTTGCGAATGGTGCAATGGGACATCTTTACGCCAGTCGCGTCGCCACCGGGCGCAAGATGGGCTATACTTACGAGCTCAGCGGGACCAAGGGCGCCCTGCGCTTTGATCAGGAAGATCAGAACGCCCTCTGGCTGTATCTGGCAGAGGGCCCCGAGGCACAACGGGGTTTCCGCAAAATCCTGACCGGGCCGGCGCACCCCGACTATGCACCTTTTTGTCAGGGGCCGGGACACGGCACCGGCTATGGCGACCAGATCATCATCGAAGCCCGCGATTTCCTGACCGCAATCGCCGG
>JBBKXP010000320.1:0-12142 GCA_037969545.1 Paracoccaceae bacterium
CCCCGTTCCTGCTGTTCATGATCGGAGAGCTGATGGCCGTCGTCCTGATGTGCGCGCTGGTCTCGCTTCTGTTCCTCGGCGGTTGGCTCTCGCCGATCCCCGGCCTGCCCGACGGCATCGGCTGGATGATCCTCAAGATGCTGTTCTGCTTCTTCATCTTCTCGATGGTCAAGGCGATCACCCCGCGCTACCGCTACGATCAGCTGATGCGTCTGGGCTGGAAGGTGTTCCTGCCAATGTCGCTCGGATGGGTCGTTCTGGTCGCTTTCCTCGCAAAATTCGAAGTGTTCGGCGGGTTCTGGGCCCGTTGGGCGATTGGGGGTTGAGGATGCGAAACGTCATATTTGCAGCTGTGGTCGTATGCTTTGGCGCCAGTGCGGCATCGGCGCAGATGGCATGCGACGATGCCTGGCGCGCCTTTATTGTCCGGTTTCCCGACGATGCCTCGCCGCCGCCAGATTCCGGAACGATTGCGCAAGACTGGTTTCGCTTTCGGAGCGCCGCTGCCGATTTTGCGCTGGTGGCCGATCTTGTAAAGACCGCCAGCCCGGACGAAGTGGCGGCAGGTGACGATGACGCGAAATTCGTGGCCGAGGCGCTGGTGCTGACTGATCGTCTGGTTGCGTGTTATTCGCCACATGCGGGTAGTGTTCCCGAACACTTTGAGGCATCGCAACAGTTCGAGGCGGATTATCCGCCGCGGATGCGAAACAAACTTATCCAGACATTTTCGACGGCGCTGCAATGATGCGGATGACCGGGATGAAACCTTTGCTGCGAATGCTGCGAAAAATCGAAAGGGCGCAAGTATGACCCAGATGGATTACACGCGTGCCGCCAAGTATTTCCTGCTTTGGGATTTCGCCAAAGGCTTCGGCCTTGGGATGAAATATTTCTTCGCCCCCAAGGTGACGCTGAACTATCCCCACGAAAAGGGTCCGCTGTCGCCCCGGTTCCGCGGCGAACATGCACTGCGCCGCTATCCCTCAGGCGAAGAACGCTGCATCGCCTGCAAATTGTGCGAGGCAATCTGCCCGGCACAGGCCATCACCATCGACGCCGAACCCCGCGACGACGGGTCGCGCCGCACCACGCGCTATGACATCGACATGACCAAATGCATCTACTGCGGGTTCTGCCAGGAGGCTTGCCCGGTCGACGCTATCGTCGAGGGGCCGAATTTCGAGTTCAGCACCGAAACCCGCGAGGAACTGTTTTACGACAAGGAAAAGCTGATGGCCAACGGCGACCGCTGGGAAGCCGAGATTGCGCGGAACCTCGAACTGGATGCGCCATACCGATGACCGACCAGAACCCCTTTGAAGCGATGATGAAGATGGGTCAGGACTGGGCCAAGTCCATTGCGCCCGGTTCGGATGTCTTTTCCGCCAAGGGTTTTGAAAACCTCTGGCCGACGATGTCGAAGGAAACGATGGAGGCCTTTTTCGGCAAGGGTCTGAACCCCGAGGGCCTCGATGCGAAAACCCGCCTGCTGATTACCCTCACCGGCCTGACCGTATTGGGCGCGCAGGCCGACACGCAAATCCGTCTGACCGTCCGTCATCTGGTCGAGGCTGGGGCAAGCAAACAGGAAATCGCGGAAACCATCGCCCAGGCAGGGCTGTTCGGTGGGATGCCGGCAATGACCCGCGCGATGGACATCGCCACCTCTGTGACGGACAAGGAGAGCGATCAATGACTGTGGCCATCGTCGCCTTTTACGCCTTTGCGATCAGTACCCTGATGGGCGGTTTGATGACCGTCATCAGCCGCAACCCGGTCCATTCGGTGCTCTGGCTGATCCTCGCTTTTCTGTCCTCTGCCGGACTTTTCATCCTTCTCGGGGCCGAATTCGTCGCCATGCTGCTGATGATCGTCTACGTCGGCGCGGTGGCGGTGCTGTTCCTCTTCGTGGTGATGATGCTCGACGTCGATTTCGCCGAACTCAAGGCGGAAATGTCGCGCTACATGCCGCTGGCCCTGTTGATCGGGGTGATCATCCTGATGCAACTGGCACTCGCCTTTGGCGTCTGGGATTACTCGGACGGGGTCGCGGGTCGATTGGCCGCGCCGACTGGCGACATTCAGAACACCGCGGGCCTTGGGCTGTTGATCTACGACAAATACATCATGCTGTTCCAGCTTGCCGGACTGATCCTGCTGGTGGCGATGATCGGGGCGATCCTGCTGACCCTGCGACACCGGGTGGATATCAAGCGGCAAGACGTGCTGGCCCAGATGTTCCGCGATCCGGCCAAAGCGATGGAGCTGAAGGACGTGAAACCAGGGCAGGGGTTGTGAGCGCCACATCCGCAGTCCCCGACTCGCTCGGGGACCACTGTGATAAGGGGAATAGGTCCCGGATCAGGTTCGGGACTGCAATGAACGCCTATGCGGGCGATTGCCAGGAGGGACGAAAATGATCGGACTTGAACATTACCTCACCGTCGCTGCCGCCCTGTTCGTCATCGGCATCTTCGGCCTGTTCCTGAACCGCAAGAACGTCATCATCCTGCTGATGTCGATCGAACTGATGCTGCTTGCGGTGAACATCAATTTCGTCGCCTTTTCGGCGTACCTGAACGATCTGGTCGGGCAAGTGTTCACCCTGTTCGTCCTCACCGTCGCCGCCGCCGAGGCCGCCATCGGACTTGCCATCCTCGTCTGTTTCTTCCGCAACCGCGGGACCATCGACGTTGAAGACGTCAACGTGATGAAAGGCTGAAGTCATGCCCACCATGATCCTTTTCGCCCCCCTGATCGGGGCCCTGATCGCCGGGTTCGGCTGGCGCATCATTGGCGAAGCGGCGGCGCAGTGGATCACGACCGGCCTGTTGTTTTTCGCGGCTTTCCTGTCGTGGATCGTGTTTCTGACCCACGACGGCGTGACCGGGCAGATCCACCTGATGACCTGGATCCAGTCCGGCACGCTCGACACCGACTGGGCGATCCGGCTCGACCGGCTAACCGCGATCATGCTGATCGTCGTGACCACGGTGTCGGCTGTCGTCCACCTGTACTCCATCGGCTACATGGCGCATGACGAGAATTTTGGCAAAGGCGTTGCCTACAGGGCCCGCTTTTTCGCCTATCTGTCGTTCTTCACCTTCGCCATGCTGGCGCTAGTCACCGCCGACAACCTTGTGCAAATGTTCTTTGGCTGGGAAGGCGTCGGCGTCGCGTCCTACCTGCTGATTGGTTTTTACTAAAAAAAGGCATCCGCCAATGCGGCTGCAATCAAGGCATTTGTCGTCAACCGGATCGGCGATTTCGGCTTTGCCCTGGGCATCTTCGCCCTGTTTTTCCTGACCGACAGCATCCGGTTTGACGATGTATTTGCCGCAGCACCCGATCTGGCACAGACTGAAATCAGTTTCCTTTGGACCAGTTGGAACGCCGCTGAACTGATCGCCGTCCTGCTGTTCATCGGCGCGATGGGCAAATCGGCGCAGCTGTTCCTGCACACCTGGTTGCCCGATGCGATGGAGGGCCCGACGCCCGTTTCGGCCCTGATCCACGCCGCGACGATGGTCACGGCGGGCGTATTCCTGGTCTGCCGGATGTCGCCATTGATCGAATTTGCACCGCACGCCAAGACGTTCATCGTCTATATCGGCGCCAGCACAGCATTCTTCGCGGCCACCGTCGGTCTGGTCCAGAACGACATCAAGCGCGTCATCGCCTATTCGACCTGTTCGCAACTGGGCTATATGTTCGTTGCCGCAGGCTCGGGCGTTTACGGCGTCGCCATGTTCCACCTGTTCACCCATGCGTTCTTCAAGGCGATGTTGTTTCTTGGCGCAGGGTCGGTCATCACCGCGATGCACCACGAACAGGACATGCGCAATTACGGCGGATTGCGTAAGAAGATTCCGCTGACGTTCTATGCGATGCTGATCGGCACGCTGGCGATCACCGGCGTCGGCATCCCGTTGACCCATATTGGATTCGCTGGCTTTCTGTCCAAGGACGCGGTGATCGAAAGCGCCTTTGCAAGTGGCAACGGTTTCGCCTTCTGGGCGCTTGTCGTCGCCGCGCTGATGACCAGTTTCTATAGCTGGCGGCTGATCTTCATGACCTTCTTTGGACGCGAAAAGGGCGACCATCATGCGCATGAACATGCGCACGAAAGCCCGCTGACCATGCTGATCCCCTTGGGTGTGCTGGCACTTGGCGCGGTGTTTTCAGGTATGGTCTGGTACGGGTCGTTCTTTGGCGAACATGAAAAGGTGAACGCGTTCTTTGGCATCACCTATGTCGAGGCGATGCCCGAGGCGGAGGGCGATCACGCCGAAACGGAACCCAATCCCGAAACCACCGCTGAAACCACCGCTGAAACCACTGGCGAGGGTGACACCGCAGCAGTTGCCGAGGAACATGCTAGCGCCCAGATACCAGGGCAAGGCGCGATCTATATGGGGGCCGACAATCACGTCATGGACGACGCGCACCATGCGCCCGTCTGGGTCAAGATCAGCCCGTTCATCGCCATGCTCATCGGTTTTCTGCTGGCGTTCCAGATGTATATCCGCGACCCGTCGCTGCCTGGCAAACTGGCTGTCAACCAGCGCCCGCTCTATCTGTTCCTGCTGAACAAATGGTATTTCGACGAAATCTACGACTTTCTTTTCGTCCGCCCTGCGCTGGCGTTGGGCCGAATCCTGTGGCGGCGCGGCGATGGTGATGTGATCGACGGCGGGCTGAACGGCATGGCCCTTGGGATCATCCCCTTTGTCACCCGAATGGCGGGCAAGGCACAGTCGGGTTACGTGTTCCACTACGCCTTTGCGATGGTCTTGGGGATTGCGGCCTTTCTCACCTGGGTGTCATTGACCGGGGGCGCGAACTGATGGAAAACCTCCTGTCGATCACCACCTTCATCCCGTTGATCGCGGCTGTCATTCTGGCCTTGTTCCTGCGCGGCGATGACAAGGATGCGCAGCGCAACGCAAAATGGGTGGCGATGGCAGCGACGATCACGACGTTTGTCGGGTCGCTGTTCATCCTGTTCGGGTTCGACCCGTCCGACACCGGATTCCAGTTTGTCGAAGACCGCGCCTGGCTGCTTGGCCTGCGCTACAAGATGGGCGTCGACGGCATTTCGGTGCTTTTCGTCATGCTCACCACGTTTCTGATGCCGCTGACCATCGCCTCCTGTTGGGGCGTGACCAACCGGGTGAAGGAATACATGATCGCCTTCCTGTTGCTGGAAACGCTGATGTTGGGCGTGTTCATGGCGCTGGATCTGGTCCTGTTCTACCTGTTCTTCGAGGCAGGTCTGATCCCGATGTTCCTGATCATCGGCATCTGGGGCGGTGCGAACCGGATCTATGCCGCCTTCAAGTTCTTTCTTTACACGTTCCTTGGGTCTGTCCTGATGCTCGTCGCGCTGGTCGCAATGTTCTCGCAGGCGGGCACGACCGACATTCCGACGCTGCTGACCTTTCAGTTCGCGGTCGAAGATTTCTCAATTCTGGGTATTCACGTCGTCGGTGGCATGCAGACCTTGCTTTGGCTGGCATTCTTTGCGTCCTTTGCCGTCAAGTTGCCGATGTGGCCGGTCCATACATGGTTACCCGATGCGCACGTACAGGCGCCGACCGCCGGGTCGGTGGTGCTGGCGGCAATCCTGCTGAAAATGGGTGGCTACGGCTTTCTGCGGTTCAGCTTGCCGATGTTCCCGGTCGGCTCAGAGGTGATGGGGCCGCTGGTGCTGTGGCTGAGCGCCATCGCTATCGTATACACATCCCTCGTCGCACTGGTCCAAGAGGACATGAAAAAACTGATCGCTTACAGTTCTGTCGCTCATATGGGCTACGTCACGATGGGCATTTTCGCGATGAATCAGCAGGGAATCGACGGCGCGATCTTTCAGATGCTGTCTCACGGCTTTATCTCTGGCGCGCTGTTCCTTTGCGTCGGGGTCATCTATGACCGGATGCATACCCGTGACATCGACGCCTATGGCGGTCTGGTCAACCGGATGCCGGCCTATGCGCTGATCTTCATGTTCTTCACGATGGCCAACGTCGGCCTGCCGGGGACCAGTGGCTTTGTCGGGGAATTCCTGACACTGATGGGTATCTTTCAGGTCAACACCTGGGTCGCCCTTGTCGCCACCAGCGGCGTCATCCTGTCGGCGGCCTATGCACTTTGGCTCTATCGCCGGGTCGTCATGGGCGAACTGATCAAGGAAAGCCTGAAGTCGATCACCGACATGAACCGGCGGGAAAAGGCGATCTTTGCGCCGCTCGTCGCAATGACCCTGCTGCTGGGCATCTATCCGTCTCTGGTCACCGACATCATCGGGCCATCCGTGTCGGCACTGGTCGTGCAGGTGGAAACCGCGCAGACCGCCTATGACAACGCCGCCCAGCTTGCCGCGAATTAAGGAGGCAGGATCATGATCTCAGCCGATATCCAGACAGCACTGCCGGAAATCCTGTTGGCGCTTTATGCGATGATAGCCCTGGTCGCGGCGGTCTACACGACCAAGGACGACAGCGCGTCGTTGCTGAACTGGCTGACCGGCGGCGTGTTCGTGCTGTTGGCGGCCTGGATCGGGGTCAACGGCAGTGGCACGACTTCGGCGTTTGGTGGCATGTTCGTCGACGACGGATTCGCGCGGTTCGCCAAAGTGGTGATCCTGCTGTCGGCGGCCGTGGTGCTGGTGATGTGCGACGCCTACATGGCACGGCGCGGACTGGCGCGATTCGAATACCCGATCCTGATCGCGCTGGCGGTTGTGGGAATGATGGTCATGGTCAGCGCCGGCGACCTGATGGCGCTTTACATGGGCCTCGAACTTCAGTCGCTGGCGCTTTACGTCATCGCCGCGATGCGCCGGGACTCGGTCAAATCGACCGAGGCCGGGTTGAAATACTTCGTCCTTGGCGCGCTGTCGTCGGGCCTGCTGCTGTATGGCGCGTCGCTGGTCTATGGCTTTGCCGGAACGACCCTGTTCAGCGGCATCGTCGCGTCCGTTTCGCAGGACGTGTCGCTGGGCCTGCTGTTCGGCCTCGTCTTTCTGATCGCCGGATTCGCGTTCAAGGTCAGCGCCGCACCGTACCACATGTGGACGCCCGACGTCTACGAAGGCTCGCCCACCCCGGTCACGGCCTTTTTCGCGACCGCCCCCAAGGTCGCCGCGATGGCGCTGTTCGCCCGTGTCGTGTTCGATGCCTTTGGCGGCATCGTCGGCGAATGGCAGCAGATCGTCGCGTTCCTGTCGGTCGTGTCGATGTTTCTGGGCGCCGTTGCCGCCATCGGCCAGACCAACATCAAGCGGCTGATGGCCTATTCGTCGATCGCCCACATGGGCTTTGCCCTGATGGGACTGGCAGCAGGAACGGCATTCGGCGTCCAGGCGATGCTGATCTACATGGCGATTTACGTGACGATGAACCTTGGGACTTTTGCCTTTATCCTCGGGATGGAAAAAGACGGTCGCCCGGTGACCGAGATCAGCGCCCTCAATCAGTATGCTAAACGTGAACCGCTGCGCGCCGTGGCCTTGCTGGTGCTGATGTTCAGCCTGGCCGGCGTACCGCCGATGGTCGGATTTTTCGGCAAGTTCTACGTGTTGCGCGCTGCCTATGATGCCGGGCTGGGTTGGCTTGCCGTCGCAGGCGTGATCGCCTCGGTGATTGGCGCATTCTATTACCTGCGCATCGTCTACTACATGTATTTTGGTGAAGAGTCTGAGGCACTGGATGGCACGATGCCCCCGGTTCTGTGGGGCGTCCTGATGGCAACTGCGCTGATCATGGTCGTCGGCGTCGCCAACCTTTTCGGCATCGAGCCCATTGCCGCAGAAGCGGCAGCGACACTTGTCAACTGACCCGGCCGCCGGGGCCCATTGGCCCGAAGACTATGACTGCCTGATCCTTGATCAGGTCGACAGCACAATGGCCGAGGCAGTGCGGCGGTTACCCCTGCTGGATCGCCCGACATGGATCATGGCGCAGCGCCAGACGGAGGCGCGCGGACGGCGGGGCCGGACATGGGAACACCCTGTGGGCAATTTGGCCGCGACACTGATCTACAGGCCCGAAGCCACCGCGACTGAAGCCGCGAAACGGTCGTTCATGGCCGCAAACGCATTGTTCGAGACGCTGGCGATCTATGTAGATCGCACCAAACTGGCGCAGAAATGGCCCAACGACGTGTTGCTGAACGGCGGCAAGGTGGCGGGCATTTTGCTCGAATCCAGCGGCACCGGGCCGTTCATCGACTGGCTGTCGGTCGGCGTCGGCGTCAATCTGCGCCACGCACCCACCGGCATCGACGCACCCTTTGCCCCGGTCAGCCTGTCAGGCGAGGGAGGCGAGTCGGTCGCCCCTGATGTGTTCCTGACCGTGCTGGCAAGCAACTTTGCGACCCAGGAGGCCAAGCTCACGGCGCTGGGGTTTGAGCGGATTCGCGAAGACTGGCTACGGCATGCGGCGCGTCTGGGCGAGGTGATCACTGCCAAGACCGGCAAGGACAGCGTCACCGGCATCTTTGATACCATCGACGCTGACGGCAATCTGGTGCTGATCTCCGGGCGCGGTCCGCAGACAATCTCAGCCGCCGACGTGTTTTTCTGAAAGGGCATCCCATGCTTTTGGCCATCGACTGCGGCAACACCAACACCGTGTTTTCGGTCTGGGACGGCACCGCCTTCATCGGCACCTGGCGGGCCAGCACTGAAACCCAGCGCACGGCGGACCAGTATTTCGTCTGGCTGTCGACCCTGATGCACGCCCGCAATCTCGACTTGAGCATCGACGAGGTCATCATTTCGTCGACTGTGCCACGCGTAGTATTCAACCTGCGCGTCCTTGCCGATCGCTATTTCAACTGCCGGCCGCTGGTCGTGGGTAAGCCCGAATGCAAGCTGCCGGTGCACCCACGCGTCGACGCAGGCACCGCTGTCGGTCCTGACCGGCTGGTCAACACGGCGGGGGCCCATCAACGGCACGGGGGCAACTTGATCGTGGTCGATTTTGGCACCGCCACCACTGCGGATGTGGTCGACGATGACGGCGCCTATGTCGGCGGGGTCATCGCGCCGGGGGTCAACGTGAGCCTCGAGGCGTTCCACATGGCCGCCGCCGCCTTGCCGCATGTTGATGTCAGCCGCCCGGAACGGGTGATCGGCACCAATACCGTCGCTTGTATGCAGTCGGGGGCCTTCTGGGGCTACATCGGGCTGGTGAAAGAGATTACGTCGCGGATCAAGACCGAACGGGGTCGACCGATGAAGGTGATCGGCACCGGGGGGCTTGCATCCCTGTTCGCGGCGGGCGATGTGCTGTTCGACGAGGTCGAAGACGACCTGACGATGCACGGCCTGACCGTCATCCACCAATACAATAAGGATAACCCATGAGCAGCGCCAAAAAGGCCGTCGACCGACTGATCTATCTGCCGCTGGGCGGCGCGGGCGAGATCGGTATGAACGCCTACGTTTATGGTTACGGCAAACCGGGGGCCGAGCGGTTGATCGTCGTCGATCTGGGCGTCACGTTTCCCGACATGGACACGACACCGGGCGTGGACCTGATCCTGCCGGATATTTCATGGCTGGTGGCGCGCAAGAACCAGATCGAAGGCATCTTTATCACCCACGCCCACGAAGACCACGTGGGGGCAATAGGACACTACTGGGAACGTCTGGGCGCGCCCGTCCACGCCCGCGCCTTTACCGCCAACATCGCGCGGCGCAAGCTGGCCGAGCTTGGATTGCCCGACAAGGTGGTCAAGACAGCGGGGGTCTGGCCGGAAACGATCAAGGCCGGGCCGTTCACCGTTGGGTTCCTGCCGATCAGCCATTCGATCCCCGAAAGTGCGGGTCTGGTGATTGACAGTCCCGAGGGGCGGCTGATCCACACCGGCGATTTCAAGATCGACATGACGCCGGGCGTCGGCGACCCCTTTGACCGCGAACTCTGGGAATCGGTCAGCAAGGACGGCGTGCGCGCCCTGATCTGCGATTCTACCAACGTGTTCTCGCCGCTGCCCGGGCGGTCTGAACTGACCATCGGGCCCGAGATCGAAAAGCTGATGAAGGACGCGGGCGGCATGGTCGTTGCGACCACCTTCGCCAGCAACATCGCCCGCCTGAAAACGCTGGCGGTTGCCGCCCAAAAGGCTGGCCGGTCGATCTGCCTGCTGGGGCGGGCGATGCGTCGGATGGTCGACGTCGCGCAAGAGGTCGGGATTCTGACCGATTTCCCTGCGACGATCCCGCCCGAAGATGTCACCAGCATGCCGCGAAACCAGGTGATGCTGCTGGTGACAGGTTCACAGGGCGAACGCCGCGCCGCGTCGGCGCAACTTGCCAGCGGCAGCTATCTGGGAATTAACCTGAAAGAGGGCGACACCTTTCTGTTCAGCTCGAAAACCATTCCGGGGAACGAACGCGGGGTGATCCGCATCATGAACCAATTGTCCGAAAAGGGTGTCGATATCGTCGACGACGACGCCGGGCGCTATCACGTGTCCGGCCACGCAAACCGTCCCGATCTGGCCACCATGCACGCCATTGTCAAACCACAATTCCTGATCCCGATGCACGGCGAACACCGCCACCTGCGCGAGCACGTGAAACTGGGCGAGGCGGCGGGTCTTCGCGGCATGGTCGTGGTCAACGGCATGATGATCGACCTGTCGGGCAACGCACCCAAGGTTGCCGAATACATCGAGACCGGGCGCACATATCTGGACGGATCGGTCGAAGTGGGCGCGATGGACGGGGTCGTGCGCGACCGTATCCGGATGGCGCTGAACGGCCATGTCATCGTGACATTGATCATCGACGAAAACGACGAACCGCTGGGCGATCCCTGGTGCGAGGTGATGGGGTTGGCGGAAACGGGCCGCTCCAAAGCGCCCTTGGTCGATGTGCTCGAGGCGGATCTTGGCCAGTATCTGAACCGCGCCGACGACAAGACCCTGCGCGACGAGAGCCGGCTGGACAAGGAACTGACCAAGATCGTGCGGCAGGTGACGCAAGCCGAGGTCGGCAAGAAGGCCGAAGTGACGGTGGTCGTCAGCAGATTGAATTGATCCCGACGCCTGCTTTATGGCATTGTTTCGATAGAGCCTTCCGTCAATCTTGGAAATTGACTGCTAATGATGACCAACCAACAGCCGCTTACAGTCTTTCTGCACATTGGTCTGCACAAGACCGGCACGACCTCTTTTCAGCAGTGGCTGCACGAATGGCGCCCCGTCTTGGCAGACGCGGGATATGAGGTTTACCAAAGTCCTGACGGCAACAAGTCCCACTTCGATCTGGCCCGATCCGTTCTGCGCGAAGGGGTCATCCCGATCGAGGATCAGGGCGCGATCAAGGCCAGAACACGCGCAGATATCGCGCGGTGGTTGGATGACGCAACGTCTCCGAACATCATTTTTACGAGCGAATCTTTGTCGATGTTGCGAACATTCGACGAATGTCAGGCCCTGTTAGACATCTTCCCACCGACGGTCGACAATTTCGTGATCCTCTTGGTGCTGCGCGATAAAAAAGACTGGTTCGAATCCTACAAGAACCAGATGATAAAGAGTGGCCGAAAGCCGGACGCAGACCCACGCTCGTGGAACACGATGAACTTCGATAGTTGGATTGCTGATTTCGAAGCCTTGATCAAATCTTACAATGCCGTATTCGACGACGTGAGAACCATCGATTACGACCCAGACGACACGATTGCGAACCTGATGCATGAAATTGCGCCAGAGCTTGAGATCGATACCCGGTTTCGTCGCATGAACAAATCAATCAGCCGTCCCGAAAAATATCGGGGGCTGCGCAAATTCACCCGACGAATAATTGGTGACGAGCGGCGGGGTCTAGTCCGGCACGTTCTGCGATTGACCGGTCGGCTGTGACGTCGGACAAACAACCGCGGGCAGCATTCAGGCGACCAAACCTACTTGGAACACACGTAAACCGCGCCGCCCACGCCGATCACCGTCAGCGCCGAAGCTGCAAGGGCGGGGGGCGACGACATCGCCGCGCTGAGTGCGGTTCCAGCCGCCGCTTGCAGACTGCTGCGCACCACCGCGCGGGGCCCCGAGAGCAAGAGCGCACCCGAGGCATGTTCCAGCGTCGACAAATCTGCTGCGGGCGGCCCGGCGATCACATCGGCGA
>JBBKXP010000321.1:0-11833 GCA_037969545.1 Paracoccaceae bacterium
GTTTCAGGGCCCCGGCAATCCGCTGGGCCTGGCGGTGCATGTCGGCGGTTACGGGCTGACGATGGGCCAGTTGCTGACCTTGCCAATGATCCTGATTGGTATTGCCGTCGTGGCCCGCGCCCGCAAGGCCCCCCGAATCCAGCCATGACCCCGCTGGGGGCGCTGATCGCGGCGCGGATCGCCGCGACAGGGCCGATCACGCTGGCCGACTATATGGCCGATTGCCTGATGCACCCGGATCATGGGTATTACGCCACCCGCGATCCATTGGGGGCAGCGGGCGATTTCACCACCGCGCCCGAGATTTCCCAGATGTTCGGCGAATTGGTCGGATTGGCGCTGGCGCAGGCCTGGCTGGATCAGGGCAGTCCCGACCGGATCGTCCTGGCCGAGCTTGGACCGGGACGCGGCACCTGCATGGCGGACGTGCGGCGCGCGACGCGCAGCGTGCCGGGGTTTGATGCCGCGGTGTCGGTGCATCTGGTCGAAACCTCGCCGGTGTTGCGCGCCGCGCAGAAGGCACGCATTGGTGATGCGACATGGCACGACAGCGTTGCCACCCTGCCCGATGCACCGCTTTTCCTGATCGCGAACGAGTTTTTAGATGCTTTGCCGATCCGCCAGTTCAAACGCAGCGATGCTGGCTGGCGCGAGGTCATGGTCGGGGTGAGCGGTGACCGGCTTGTTCCCGGACTTGAACCGGTCACCGCCTATGCGGCGCTGGACGACCGGCTGGCCGATACCAAGAACGGCGATATTGTCGAAACCTGCCCGGCCCTGCCGGGAATTGTCGGGGCCATCGGCGGGCGGATTGCCACGCGGGGCGGCGCTGCGCTGATTATCGACTACGGCGACTGGCAGTCGCTGGGCGACACGTTGCAAGCCCTAAAAGGCCATGCACCGACCGATCCCTTTACCGCGCCGGGTCAGGCCGATCTGACGGCGCATGTGGATTTCGCCGCTATTTCGGCGGCGGCGGCACCGGCGCTGTCGTCGCGGCTGAACACGCAGGGCGCGTTTCTTGACCGGCTTGGAATCTGGCAGCGAACCACGGCCTTGGGCGCCGGACTGCAAGGCGTGGCACTGGAAAACCACATGGCCGCATATCGCCGCTTGACCGACCCGTCGGAAATGGGTGTCTTGTTCAAGGTAATGGGGCTGCGTCCATCGCACGCGCCACCGTTGCCAGGGCTTGCCTCATGACGCTCGACATCATCACGGCGGATAGTCTGGGCTCCGTTACGCACGGGTTCTTTGGGCGTGCGGGCGGCGCGTCATCCGGGGTGTTCGCGGGGCTGAACTGCGGTTACGGCAGCAGCGATCAGGACGATGTCGTGGCGATCAACCGCGGCCGGGTCGCCGATGCGATGGCGGTGACCGAGGCAGCACTGGTCGGCGTCCATCAGGTCCACTCGGCGGATGTCGTTCATGTCAGTGGTCCCGCCGCTGCACGCCCCTTGGCCGATGCCATGGTGACCGCGACTCCCGATATTGCCCTGTCTGTGCTGACCGCTGATTGCCAGCCCGTGCTATTCCTTGATCCCGTTGCCGGGGTGATCGGGGCGGCACATGCGGGGTGGAAAGGCGCGCTGATCGGCGTGCTCGAGGCGACACTGGACGCGATGGAGCAATTGGGCGCACAGCGCGGACGGGTCAACGCGGTGATCGGGCCAACGATCAGCCAAAGGGCCTACGAGGTCGGCCCCGAGTTTTTCGACACTTTCGTGGACGCCGATCAGGGGCATGGCCGGTTCTTTGCGCAGGGCACTGGAGACCGGATGCATTTCGATCTGCCGGGGTTCGGCCTGCACCGGCTGCGACAGGCCGGGGTGGGACGGGCCGAATGGACCCGGCATTGCACCTATACCGACTCGGACAGATTTTTCAGCTATCGGCGGTCGGTGCATGCCCGCGAAGCCGACTATGGCCGGTTGATTTCGACGATCCGGCTTTAGGATGCTTGCGAATGGGGCGAAACCTTGGCCATTTGCGGCTTTTTCGCGCACGAAACAATCGTGGCCGTTTTGCAGTATTGTCGCTAAAACCCTGCCTACTCGTTAATATATCAGTCAGAATTCGGAGTTTGTCGCAGGTCCCGCAAGCGCCACAATTCCACCAGGTGAGGCTTCGAAAACTATCGCGAGGGGTCAAACTGTTGCCGCGATGAAATGCGATTCTGTCGCCAAGACCGCAATCAAACGTTTGAGGCACAAAAAAATGACGATACAGATCAAACCGAAAGACCGCTGGATGACGAACCTTTTGGCGGAATCCGCGAAATGCGCGGTTCGCATGCCCTGGGAACGCGGGCTACGTCGCGCAGCCTTTATCGCCCAACGCGATACTTTTCTTATTCCGGCCACCGCCCCCGCAAGGGCAAGCGCCTGACCGCTTCGACTCCCGATCTCATCAGTCCCTCCTCGCCAAATCCAGCAGACCGTCCCGCCGCCAGCGGGGCGGTTTTTTTGCATTTGCGATCGGCGTCAGACCGTGAAACTGATTCCTGAGAGAGATACGATCGCGCAGAATCTGAATATGGCGACTTTGTTCGCTATCTTGGAACAATCCGGAGAAAAACCTTCGATTGGGCAGCGATCGGCGCCGAAACCACGAAAGCTTTGACAGCCAGAGGTGCGATCGCACACAAACAGTTAGACAGAAACGTTCCTCAGATGTTGTCGGTGGGGCCGACAGATGTGTGACCAACCGAAAGGTGTCCGCATGAAGTTGACCCCAAAGGCCACAGCCGATTCGGCGGTGGGTTCGCGAAATCCTCCGGTCAACTATGACCGTATTGCTCGACCAGAAGGACGGCCTCAGCGCAGTCAGCCTCTTATGCGCAAGTATGAGGTCGTCCATCTGAACCAGTCAGGCGAAATTGTCGACTTCACCCGCATTGCGCCTGCCGTACCCGCCTTTGAAGAGGCGTTCGCCGCGTTTGCGCGCGGCGCGATCATGCAGACCGAAAACGGGCCTGTCGCGGTCGAGGATCTTTTGCCGGGCGACCGTATCCGCACCGAAGACAATGGATTTCGGACGCTGGTCTGGCGCGGTACTTGCGCAGTCGTGCCCCATGCGACGGGGCAGGCACGGGCGATGGGTCACCTGACCCGGATTGGTAGCGATACTTTCGGTATGGCCCGTCCAACCAGCGACCTGGTTCTGGGCCCAAGTGCCCGGCTGTTTCAGCGCGCCCCCGGAATCAAGGTGCTGACCGGTCAGGACGGCGCATTTATCCCGGCGCGGGATTTCATCGATGGCGTGTCCATCGTCGAATTGACCCCCATGACGCCCGTGCAAGTCTACCACCTGGGTTTCAAAAGCCATCAGATGATCACTGCCAACGGCGTGGCTGTCGAAAGTTATCACCCTGGACCGACGCCGATGATCGGTCTGAAAGGCGAGATGCTGTCCCTGTTCCTGTCGATGTTTCCGCATGTCCGCGACTTGTCCGACTTTGGATCGCCGATCTACCCGCGACTGCGACTTTCGGATCTGGACCTGTTCAACGTCGCCTAGGACGGTGTGCTTTTAAGTGCTCTCATCCGGCGGCCCTTAACGCATTTATTGCGCAATGCTGCCTTGGCGCTACCGGCCAATCGTGCTGTCAAATCAAATGCAAGCCGCGTCAGGCATCGCGTTTCAGGCGATCTTCCAGAACCTCGAATGGCACGCCGGGTTCGTCCTTGGCGCCGCGGATCACCAGCGATGTCTTGACGCTGGCGACGTTGGGTGCGGCTGTCAGTTTCTCGGTCAGGAAAGTCTGAAAGCTGCGCAAGTCCGGGGCGACACATTTCAGGATGAAATCCACCTCGCCGTTCAGCATGTGGCATTCGCGGACCAATGGCCAACTGCGGCACTTGGCCTCGAACGCCGACAGATCGGCCTCGGTCTGTTTGGCCAGCCCGACCATCGCGAACACCTGCACCTCGAACCCAAGTTCGCGGGGGTCCACATCGGCATGATAGCCGCGAATGAACCCCTGTTCCTCAAGCGTTCGGACCCGGCGCAGGCAGGGCGGTGCCGAGATGCCAACCCGCTTGGCCAATTCCACGTTGGTCATCCGCCCGTCGGCCTGCAATTCCGCCAGGATCATCCGGTCGATTTCGTCAAGTTTGGTGCCCGGCATCTGCTTCCTCGCGTGAATTTTGCAATCTGTACGTCAACGCAGGCACAGACGCAATATTCTGTCGCGTCCGCGCAATATCCTTTCTGAAAATCCTGCGACCCTGTCAGCCTTTCCACCTCTGCGCCGCATGGCTATATCGGGGTCAGAATCCCCGTCGCAAAGGCTGTTGCCATGACCACCACCCGCCACACCCGCGTTCTGATCATCGGGTCGGGCCCTGCAGGCTATTCAGCCGCTGTATATGCCGCGCGGGCGATGCTGGAACCCGTGCTGGTGCAAGGGATCGAACCGGGCGGTCAGCTGACCACCACGACCGAGGTCGAGAACTGGCCCGGCGATACCCAAGTGCAAGGTCCGGACCTGATGTTGCGAATGGAGGCTCATGCACGGGCGATGGGGTGCGATGTGGTGACGGACATCATCACTGATCTGGACCTGTCCAAACGGCCGTTCACCGCACAGTCCGACAGCGGCACGATCTACACATGTGACGCGGTCATTCTGGCGACCGGGGCGCGGGCAAAATGGCTTGGCTTGCCGTCGGAAGAGAAATTCAAAGGGTTCGGGGTGTCTGCCTGCGCAACCTGCGATGGTTTCTTTTTCCGGGGTCAGGACATCGTCGTTATCGGCGGCGGCAATACGGCAGTCGAGGAGGCGTTGTTTCTGACCAATTTCGCATCGAAGGTCACGCTGATCCACCGGCGCGACGAATTGCGTGCCGAAAAGATACTTCAAGACCGGTTGTTCAAGCATCCCAAAATCGAAACCCTGTGGTTTCACGAGCTGGTCGAGGTGATCGGCGTCGACAGTCCGCTTGGGGTCGAGGCGGTTCGGGTCAGACAAACCGACACCGGCGCGATCACCGAAATCGCTGCCAAGGGCGTGTTCATCGCCATCGGCCACGCGCCGGCGTCCGAACTGGTCAAGGATCAGCTAGCGTTGCACCACGGTGGCTATGTCAAGGTCGTGCCGGGGTCGACCGCGACATCGATACCGGGCGTCTTTGCGGCGGGCGACCTGACCGACCACATTTACCGTCAGGCGGTGACGAGCGCCGGAATGGGCTGCATGGCCGCACTGGATGCGGAAAAGTTTCTGGCGGCCGAAAGTTAGCGACCGTCGGGGCAGCACGCGGCTTTGGTCCTGGCTTTCAGGTCAAGGATTGCAAAGGATCGGCCCGGCAACCCGGAATTATCTGGCAACGGCGGCAATTTAAGTGGCAACCGCGCCATGGTGACAGGCGGGTGCTGGCCTAATTGGGATGAAACTGCACGAAATTCGCCCTAAGCGCTTGATTTTCACCGCCATGACGGTCTAGGTCCGCGCAAATTCCATTGCACCCCAGTCAGGCGACGAAAGAGCATCATGTCAGTCAACCTTGCCCCGATCCCCGAACTTTACGTCTCTTACGACAGCGCCCAAAAGCTAAAGGTAGAGGCCGGCAATCTTATCAGCCATGACCTGACCCCGCGCCAGATCTGCGATTTGGAATTGCTGATGAACGGCGGGTTCAATCCGCTCAAGGGGTTCTTGTCGGAGGCCGACTATCACGGCGTGGTCAAAGATATGCGGCTGGCCGATGGCACGCTGTGGCCGATGCCGATCAATCTGGATATATCCGAAAAGTTCGCCGAAACTGTCGAGGTCGGGCAGGACATCGCGCTGCGCGATCAGGAAGGCGTCATTCTGGCGACGATGACGGTCACCGACAAATGGGTGCCCAACAAGGCGGTCGAGGCCAAGGGCGTGTTCGGTGCCGACGATTCGGCGCATCCTGCGGTGAACTATCTGCACAACACCGCCGGCAAGGTCTATCTGGGCGGCCCGATCACCGGCATCCAGCAGCCTGTGCATTATGATTTCCGTGCCCGCCGCGACACCCCGAACGAGTTGCGCGCCTATTTCCGCAAGGTCGGCTGGCGCAAGATCGTCGCCTTTCAGACCCGCAACCCGCTGCACCGCGCACATCAGGAACTGACATTTCGCGCCGCCCGCGAGGCGCAGGCGAACCTGCTGATCCATCCGGTCGTCGGGATGACAAAGCCCGGCGATGTCGATCACTTTACCCGGGTGCGCTGTTACGAGGCGGTGCTGGACCAATATCCGGCCTCGACCACGACGATGTCGCTTCTGAACCGCGCGATGCGCATGGGCGGCCCGCGCGAGGCGGTCTGGCACGGGCTGATCCGCAAGAACCACGGCTGCACCCATTTCATCGTCGGACGCGATCATGCGGGCCCCGGCAAGAATTCGGCGGGCAAGGATTTTTACGGCCCCTACGACGCGCAGGAATTGTTCAAAAAACACGAGGCCGAGATCGGTCTGGAAATGGTCGATTTCAAGCACATGGTCTATGTGCAGGAAAAGACGCAATACTTCCCCGCGAACGAAGTGCCGGAAGGCGACACAATTCTGGATATTTCGGGCACAGAACTGCGGCGCCGTCTGGCCGAAGGACTGGAAATTCCGGAATGGTTTTCGTTCCCCGAGGTGGTCACGGAGTTGCGACGGACCCGCCCGGCCCGCTCCAAGCAGGGCTTCACCGTGTTTTTCACCGGCTTTTCGGGATCGGGAAAATCGACGATCGCCAACGCCCTGCTGGTGAAACTGATGGAGATGGGTGGCCGCCCGGTGACGCTGCTGGACGGCGATATCGTGCGCAAGAACCTCAGTTCGGAACTGGGATTCAGCAAGGAACACCGCGACCTGAACATTCGCCGGATCGGCTATGTCGCGTCCGAAATCACCAAGAACGGCGGCATCGCGATTTGTGCGCCGATCGCCCCTTACGCGACGACGCGCCGCGCCGTGCGCGAAGATATCGAGGCCTTCGGTGCCTTCATCGAGGTCCATGTGGCGACCAGCATCGAAGAATGCGAAAAGCGCGATCGCAAGGGCCTCTACAAGCTGGCCCGCGAAGGCAAGATCAAGGAATTCACCGGGATTTCCGATCCATATGATGTGCCAGCGAACCCAGAACTCAGCATCGAAACTGAAAGCGTCGATGTCGACAACTGCGCCCATCAGGTCATCCTGAAGCTGGAATCCATGGGGCTGATCAAGGCATAGATTGGAATGCTGCGACCGTCGGGATCATCCGGGTCGCAGTATTCGCAGCGGCAGGGAGGCGGCGGTATGGGCCAAGGCCACAAGCCAAATCGCGTTCATCGCCAAGACCGCGACGCCAAGCCAGACGTGCTTCACGGGTGTCAGGCCATCGGATGTTTCGCCGCGCAGGTATGGAAAACCAGCGTATGAGCAGATGCACCATCCTGCTAGTCTCGGCTCACTACCCGACTATTTCAGGAGTATTGAAGATGCGTGTTTTCGATGCTTTGTTACTGGGGTTGTTTTTGGCCCCGTCGCTTCCGGCACTTGCAGATGTATCCGTGGGCGAAGTTCCGATTGATAATATTCTGCCCTGCGTCAGTGTTGGCCAACGTATTGTTTTCAATGCGGCGGCGGCGCAGACCAATGAACCGATCGAGGTCGGCATGACCCTGACTTTTGTCGATTCAATGGACTCGGACGTGCGGTTTATCGGCGTTGTCAGTGGTTCCGTTCGTCAGAACAACCATGCAACCGGCCGTTGGACCGCACAGTTGACTGAGGTCGCGCAATAACCTCGGTTGTTGTAACTAGTGAACCGCCACCGGAGACATGTCATGTTGCCGGGCCAGTTGGAAGGCAAGCGAACGGTTGGCGACCAGTGCCAGCTGTTCGCCCTTGGCGTTGTGCACGGCGAAAAGCTGGGTCAGCTCGCCAGCGTGATCGCGCACTTCTTGTGGCAGATCGTCGATCAGAACAGTTTTGACATAGACGATCTTGTCGCCCAGATTTCGCAGGTCGTAGCGGGTATTCATTTTGACCCTCCTTTGCGGATCTTGATCGACTGAACGACAGTTTCAGGCGCGGCGCGGGTCAGATCGACATGCAAAAGCCCGTTCTCCATGATTGCATCACCAGCGTCCACCCCGTCGGCCAGCACGAACGACCGCTGGAACTGGCGCGCCGCGATTCCGCGGTGCAGAAAGATGCGCCCCTCGGTGTCGTCGGTCTGGCGGCCGCGGATGACCAGTTGGTTATTCTCGACGGTGATTGACAAATCGGCCTCGGAAAAACCTGCCACGGCGAGCGTGATCCGATAAGACCGTTCGGATGACTGTTCAATATTATAGGGGGGATAGCCGTCGTTTCCGGTCTTGGCCGTGCGCTCAACCAACCGTTCCAGCTGTTCAAACCCCAGGAGGAACGGATGCGTTCCCAGCGTCAGTTTCGTCATTGTGACACGTCCTATTCAAGCGACCGTCAAGTAATGGCCCCGTTATGGCAGCCACCTCATCAAGATATGGGGCGGACATTAGGGTTCTGCAAGACCAAGGGCTAGGCTTGTGCTGATATCCACTCTATTGTGCTGCAGTTGAGGCCGGGATGGACACCGCGATGAACAATTCGGCAAAAATGGAAGAGCTTGACGTGTTGCGGGTGGAGCTCGCCGTGCTGAAACGCGAACACCGTGATCTGGACGAGGCAATTGCCGCCCTGCAGGAACGTCATTCCGCCGACGTTCTGACCCTGACCCGCCTGAAAAAGCAAAAGCTGAGCCTGAAGGACAAGATCGCCCGGCTGGAAGACCGCATTCTGCCCGATATTATCGCCTGATCCGGAATTGCGCCGCGTCCGGCCTTGGCTATAGTGCGGACTTTGTTGCAACGGGGCAGAACATGGCGCAGGTCAAAGTCGGCATAATCATGGGCAGTCAGTCGGACTGGGCGATCATGCGGGATGCCGCCGAGGTGCTGGATGACCTTGGGGTGACGCATGAAACCCGGATCGTTTCGGCGCATCGCACGCCTGACCGGATGTGGGACTATGGCACGACTGCCGTGGATCGCGGATTGCAGGTTATCATTGCCGGGGCCGGAGGTGCGGCGCATTTGCCGGGAATGATGGCTTCGAAAACCCGCCTGCCCGTCATCGGTGTGCCGGTGCAGACCAAGGCGCTGGCGGGTGTCGATTCGCTTTATTCCATCCTTCAGATGCCCCGCGGGTTTCCGGTGGCGACGATGGCGATTGGCGGCGCGGCAAATGCCGGGCTGATGGCGGCAGGCATTCTGGCGCTTGCCGACAGGGATCTGGCGGCGCGGCTGGACAAATGGCGGGCTGAACTTTCGGCGTCGATCCCGGAAGAGCCGCGCGATGACTGAGCCGTTGCCGCCGGGCGCGACTATCGGCATTCTGGGCGGCGGCCAGTTGGGGCGGATGCTTTCGATGGCCGCATCCCGGCTGGGTCTGAAAACCCACATCTATGAACCGGGAGCCAATCCGCCTGCGGGCGATGTTGCGCACCGGGTCACGACGGCGGGCTACAACGACGCTGCCGCGCTGACTGCGTTTGCCTCATCCGTCGATGTGATTACCTATGAATTCGAGAATATCCCGACCGTCGCACTTGACCTTTTGGAACAACAGGCGCCGATCCGACCCGGCAGGCGGGCCTTGGCCACCTCGCAGGACCGCATATGCGAAAAGTCATTCTTGCAAAGCCTTGGATTGCAGACCGCAGCCTTTGCGGCGGTCAAGTCCCGGGCCGATCTGGACAGTGCGCTGGCAGAAATCGGACATCCGGCGATCCTCAAGACTTGCCGGCTGGGTTATGATGGCAAGGGGCAGGCGCGGATCATGTCGGCGGCTGATACGGATCGGGCCTTTGCCGACATGGGCGGCGCCGAGGCAGTGCTTGAGGGGTTCATCGGGTTCGACCGCGAAGTGTCGGTGATTGGCGCCCGTGGTCTTGACGGCGCGATCGCCTGTTTCGATCCGGGCGAGAATGTGCATCGGGGCGGCATTCTGCATACCACCACGGTGCCTGCGACACTGACTGGCACACAGCGGACCGACGCCGTGCTGATCGCTGCCAGGATACTTAACGCGCTGGACTACGTCGGTGTGCTGGGGGTCGAGCTGTTTGTCACGCCCGGTGGTCTGATCGTCAACGAGATTGCGCCGCGGGTTCACAATTCCGGGCACTGGACGCAGAATGGCTGTGCCGTCGACCAGTTCGAACAGCATATTCGGGCGGTCGCGGGCTGGCCGTTGGGCGACGGGTCGCGTCATTGCAACGTGACGATGGAAAACCTGATCGGCGATGCGATTGCCGGGGTGTCTGAAATTGCCCGCAGCAACGCTGCCCTGCATCTTTACGGCAAGGCCGACGCCAGGCCGGGTCGCAAGATGGGCCATGTCAACCGGATCACAGGCCCGGTCTGACCGCGATCAGTTGAAACCGAAAATCACCCCGGTCAGTGACAGTGACCGATCGAAGCGCCCTTGCCGCAGGAATGCCAGTACCTGTGCCATGACCAGCGGGTTGTTCATCATGAAGGTGTGGGTCACCGGCAGCGTAATGTGGTCCCGCATCCCTTCAAGCCGGGTGGTTTCGACGGAAACCTTGCCATCGTCCGGACCTTCGATCAGCGCCGAATAGACCGGATTCAACGACTGATCACCCGCGATGATCCCGACCTCGTAGGCCGGCAGGGCCAGCGTGTTCGGCAAACTGCTCTCATCGGTCCCCAGTTGCAGGCCGGCAGGGCCATTCGCCCATTGGAAGGGCTCGAAATCGCCAAAGACATCCACCAGCTCCGAACCGTGGTTCGGGGGCCCGAGCATGACAACGCGGCCCATCCGTTCGGGGCGGTGCCAGGTCAGCCAGGCCCGCACGAGGATCGCACCCATCGAATGGGTGACGAAATTGACCCGGCGGTCGCCGCATTGGGCGACATCGCGCGGCAGGGTTTCCTCGACCAGTTGCTGGATTGTCGCGCTGGTCGAAGGATAGCCGGTGTTGACGACGACATAACCCTGGAGGGCCAGCACCTCGGCGAGAGCAGCAAAAGAATACTGCGACCGCGCCAGTCCGTGTAAAAGCACGACGCATTCGGCGTCGTCTTGCGCGGTATCGGCGGCGGCGGGAGCGGCTAGTCCCATTGCCAGAAGAGCGGCGATCAGCAGTTTCATGCAACAAAGATAGCACGCGACAGGGTCAATATAAGTGCACGGTTTGCTGACCTTGCGTCGCGCATGCCTAATTGTCAGTCTGGCACCCATGACCCGCCTGATCCGTCTTGCCACGCGCGGCCTAATTTTGCATGAAAACCGCCTGTTGCTGGTGAATGCCTGGAAGGGGCGCGACCATTTGTGGTGTGCGCCGGGCGGTGGGGCCGAGGTACATCAGTCGCTGCCTGAAAATCTGGCCCGCGAAGTGCACGAGGAAACCGGGCTGACTGTCGCCGTGGGCGACCCTTGTCTGGTCAATGAATTTCACGATCCGGCGGGTGATTTCCATCAGGTCGATCTGTATTTCCACTGTCGTCTGGTGGCCGGCAATCCGCAGGGTGACTGGATCGATCCCGCGGGCATCGTCACGCACCGGCGTTGGGTCAGCCGGGCAGAGATGGCCGGGCTACAGGTGAAACCCGACAGCCTTGCCGCTGTCGCCTGGCGCGATTCGGGGGCGCCCGTCTATGATCCGCTGGAACCTATCGTGCGTTAGCAATCCTTGCGAAACCGGCGCCTTGGCGGGCGCAGTGACACCCAGATGCCGCCGAGGACAAGTGCCGTCGCCACGACGAACCGCCCGGTCAGGGTTTCCCCCAGCACGACCACCCCGCCCAGCGCCGCGATCACCGGCACGCTGAGTTG
>JBBKXP010000322.1:0-18340 GCA_037969545.1 Paracoccaceae bacterium
TCACAGCCGCGCCAGCCGTTCGGCCAGCAGCGTATAAAAGCCGGCAGCGTTAATGTCGCGGATGAACATTGCGTTGGGCTTGCGTCCTGACACGCCCCACCAGTCTGCGACGGTCATTCCGAGGGTCAGGTCCGACACCGTTTCGATTTCCACGTTGATCTTCCGGCCTGCGAACAGGCCGGGGTCGATCAGCCATGCGATCACGCAGGGGTCATGCAGCGGAGCACCCTCGCTACCGTATTTGGCCATATCGAAGCGTTCGAAAAAGTCGGTCCATGCGGCGACCATGTCGCCGACCCTTGTGCCCATCGCGCGAAAGGCGTCGATCCGCGTTTTGGTCGTCAGCGCCTTGTGGGTGACGTCGAGCGGCATCACGGTCAATGGCGCCCCGGCGCGAAACACGATGTCGGCCGCTTCGGGGTCGACATAGATGTTGAATTCGGCCGCTGGGGTGATGTTGCCGCCTTCAAAGCAGCCGCCGCCCATCAGCACGATCTCTTGCACCTTGGCGACGATGTCGGGGGCGCGGTTAAAGGCTGTAGCAATGTTGGTCAGCGGACCGATCGGACAGAGGGTGACGGTGCCCGGCGGTTCGGTGCGCAGGGTGTCGATGATGAAGTCGACGCCGTGTTGCGCCTGTAGCGGCATTGCCGGATCGGCCATTTTCGGGCCGTCCAGCCCGGTCTTGCCGTGGACGTGCTCGGCTGTCACCAGCTTGCGTTTCAGCGGCGCGTCGCAACCGGCAAATACTAGGGTGTCGGGCTTGCCCGCCAGTTCGCAGACGATGCGGGCGTTTTTCTGGGTCAGTGGCAGGGGCACGTTGCCGGCGACGGCGGTAATTCCAAGAACGGTGAGGTCTTGCGGGCTGGCCAGTGCCAGCAGAATCGCGACGGCATCATCCTGGCCGGGATCGGTGTCGATAATGATCTTTCGGGGGGACATGGGAGCCCTGTCAGTTGTGTCGCGGCGCACCAAATCAGCAATGCCTGACCGGGTCCAGCCCCTAGACCCGCCCGTGAAGCGCCAGTCTGGCGTGCAGGTCGGACACGCCGGGGTGGTTCATTTCAAGCCCAAATATATAGGCGTGGGTGAGATAGAAACAGGCGCGGTCGATGTCGTTAGCGGTGTCTGCCGCCTCGGCATAGAGCTGGACTAGCGCCCATCTGTCATCGCGGGCATGGGCGGCGAGCAGGCGGGCGTCAAGATCGCGCACCAGCGGCTAGCCCTTTTCGCGGTGATTTTCGATCTGCGTCGCAACCCAGTCGTGGAAACAGTGGGTCGGCCCGTCCATCGCCGGGCTGAAGCGGCCACCGTCGAATTTTGGTGCATGGCGGCCCTTTTGCATGCCTTCGACGACGAACACATCCTCGACAAAAACGCCTTTCCAGAGGTGGGCATTGCGGCTGCGCATGTCCTCGCTGGTGTCGGGCGTCGCGTAATAGATGTGGATGTGTTCGGTGGTCTTGGTCTGGGTGTCGGGTTGCAGGATGATGGAATAGCAATGATCGCGCTGGGCGCCGAGCAGGACGTTTGGATAGACGGCGACATATTCGGCGCCGGTGTCCCATTTGTCGGAAAGGCCCGCGAAATCGGGGAACACCGCCTCGTCCGGTCCCTTTAACTGGCGATAAACCAGCGTGCCTTGCCCGGAATACTTGCGCGGTTCATTGATGTGGTAGTGATCCTCGAGCCGGGAATAGCTGTTCAGGCCGGGATGGACCCAAGGCAGGTGATAGCTTTCGCAGTAGTTTTCGACGGCGAGTTTCCAGTTGGTGTCGACCACAAGGTCGAAACTTGATTCCGGTCCGCCATGATACATCGGCTGGGCGAATTCGCCCCAGCGGGCGATCAGTTCGGCGTGGACTTCCTCGAACGGGGCCGCCTTGGCGTCGATATTGATAAAGACGGTGTCGAACCAGACGTGGCTGCGGACCTCGTTCAGGCCCAGATTGTCGCGCACGATGGCGTCGTGGGTATTGTGACCGGGGCCGCCGACGTGGGGGGTGGCGACCAGCTTGCCCTCGGTGGAGTAGCACCACGAATGATAGGGACAGCGGATCGCGCCCTCGATTTTCTTCGGCTCACTGATCAGGATCATGCCGCGATGTCGGCAGATATTCTCGAAAACCCGGATCTGTCCGTTGCGGTCGCGGATCAGCAGCAGCGGGATGCCGAGGAATTCGATCGGTTTTGCGTCACCGGGTTCCGGCACTTCGGCGGCCACTGCCAGTCCGCACCAGTTGGCGAACAGGACGGCGTTCTTTTCCTCGTCCCACATCGCCGGGTCGACGTAGTGGGCGTTGGGCAATCCGTTGGCAGTGTCGACGGGGCGGCGGACGGCGGCAAGGCTGGTGGGCGTCATGTCCTGGGCCATGTGAACTCCATGCACTGAGATGGGAATACTCTAGCAGTCGGGACCGGGCGATTCAGGATACAACCGCGACTTTGGTTTGGCCGTGGGCGACATCGGACTCGGCGGCGGATTGCCGGTTTTATCCTTGGCGACGGTGGGGAAGTTGCCGATCAGAGGTGCGCTGCAAGTCCGGGGGACTGCCTTGGCCGATGATCGCGCAGGGAAGGGCGCAATTTCGGCAGGCGACTGCACAAGACCGTCGGTCGTGTGCCGCGGTATGGTGGGTCGGCCAGAGCAACCATAGATTGTCCGGTGTCGGGGCAATCGCCCCGCATCCATGTCCAAAGGAGACACCGATATGACACGCAAGACACTTGCCATACTTGGCGCTGCCGCGCTTGGCCTGACCACTGTTCTGGCTTTGCCTGCCTTCGCCCAGGGCGTCGATCCGGCGCTGGACGCGAATGCCGACGGCATGCTCAGCTATACCGAACTGACGACGGGCTATCCTGACATGACCGAAGAGATGTTCACGGCGATGGACGTCAATGGTGATGGCCTGCTGGACGCCGACGAAGTCACTGCCGCGATTGACGCAGGAACGCTGACGCCGACCGACGGCTAGACCAGACTCCCCTGGCCGAGTCACCCCCGCGCGTCGTCGCCCCAGACGTGCGGGGGTGCCTTATATTGCACCCCGGCGCAGCGCGGCGACCCCGGTGCGGGCGATTTCGACCAGGCCGAGCGGGCGCATCAGCTCGGCCAGCGCATCGATCTTTTCGGGTGTGCCGGTGATCTCGAAAACGAATGATTCCAGGGTGCTGTCGACCACGCTGGCGCGAAAGATGTCGGCAAGGCGCAGGGCTTCGAGGCGATGATCGCCCTTGCCGCTGACCTTGAGCAGGGCCAGTTCGCGTTCCACCGACGGCCCTTCGACCGTCAGGTCGTTGACCTGATGGACGGGCACGATCCTGCCCAGTTGCGCCTTGATCTGCTCGATGACCTGCGGCGTTCCCGAGGTGACGATCGTGATCCGGCTGCGATGCCCTTCGTGGTCGATTTCGGCCACTGTGAGGCTTTCGATATTGTAGCCGCGTCCGGCGAACAGGCCGATGACGCGGGCCAGCACACCGGGTTCGTTTTCGACGATGACCGCGAGGGTGTGGCGTTCACTGGAATCGGCATAGTTGGCCCTGAGGTTGTAGGCCGAATGGCTGGTTGCGCCTTTCTTGAGGTTCAGTGCGGACATCTTGGTTTCCTTGAACTAGCAGGTCAGGGTGCCGGTATAGGTATTCACGCCCGGCTCCTGACGAAAATCGGTCAGTGTGCAGGGCGAGACCTGCGCAATGGCTTGTCGGGCATGCGCGTCGAGCCGGGTCTGGTTCATCACCCCGGTGGCAAAGTTTCGCACGGTGACGGTGGGCGCATCGATGGTCACATAGAACGTATCATCTGCGACAAAGACCGTTTCGGCACCCCTGCCGCCCGGACCGGCGCAGGCTGACAGCACCAGCAGGAATGCGCCAATCGTCCCGAGCCGCATCACACCATCACCGCGCCATCCGCCTTGATCGCACCTTCGGTGCTGGCATCGCCCAGCAGCATCTGGTTGTGCGGATTGCCCGATGGGATCATCGGAAAGCAGTTTTCGTGTTTTTCGACCAGACAGTCGAAAATCACCGGGCCGTCGTGGGCCAGCATTTCCATGATCGCGTCGTCCAGATCGGCGGGGTCTTTGCAAATGATCCCCTTGGCGCCAAACGCCTCGGCCAGCTTGACGAAGTCGGGCAGAGCCTCGGACCAGCTTTGACTGTAACGCTCGCCGTGCAGCAACTGCTGCCACTGGCGGACCATGCCAAGGCGTTCGTTGTTGAGGATGAACTGCTTGACGGGCAAGCGGTACTGCACTGCGGTGCCCATTTCCTGCATGTTCATCAGCCACGATGCCTCGCCCGCGACGTTGATGACCAAGGCGTCGGGGTGGGCCATCTGGACGCCGATCGAGGCCGGAAACCCGTAACCCATCGTCCCCAGACCGCCCGAGGTCATCCAGCGGTTCGGATCCTCGAACCCCAGATATTGCGCCGCCCACATCTGGTGCTGGCCGACTTCGGTGCAGATATAGCGGTCGTATTTCTTGGTCAGCGCCTCGAGCCGTTGCAAGGCGTGTTGCGGTTTGATGATCTTGGTCGAATTGGCATAATCCAGACAGTTGACCGCCTGCCATGCGTTGATCTGTTTCCACCATTTCGCCACGCCGTCCTTTTCGATGACGCGGCCGCGCGATTTCCAGACCCTGAGCAGGTCTTCCAGCACATGCGCCACGTCGCCCAAAATCGGGATGTCGACCCGGATCACCTTGTTGATCGACGAGGCGTCGATGTCGATATGGGCCTTCTTCGATTTCGGGCTGAACGCATCGAGGCGGCCGGTGATCCGGTCATCGAACCGCGCCCCGATGTTGATCATCAGGTCGCAGTCGTGCATCGCCAGATTGGCTTCGTAGAGCCCGTGCATCCCCAGCATCCCCAGCCAATGTTTGCCGGATGCCGGGTAGGCGCCGAGCCCCATCAGCGTCGAGGTGATCGGGAATCCGGTCGCCTCGACCAGTTCACGCAGCAGTTGACTGGCCGCTTTGCCCGAGTTGATGACCCCGCCGCCGGTATAAAACAGCGGTTTTTTGGCCTTTTCCATCAGATTGACCAATTCGGTGATGGCGGCGATGTCCCCCTTGACCTGCGGGGCGTAATAACTTTTGCGTTTGCCCTTTTCGACATAGGTGCCGTTGGCGAACTGGACGTCCTTGGGAATGTCGACAAGCACCGGGCCGGGGCGGCCCGATGTCGCGACGTGAAATGCCTCGTGAATGACGCTGGCCAGCTTGTCCGTATCCTTGACCAGCCAGTTGTGTTTCGTGCAGGGCCGGGTGATGCCGACGGTGTCCGCCTCCTGAAAGGCATCCGAGCCGATCATGAAGGTCGGCACCTGTCCGGTCAGCACCAGAATCGGGATCGAGTCCATCAGCGCGTCGGTCAGGCCGGTGACGGCATTCGTCGCACCCGGTCCCGAAGTCACCAAGGCAACGCCGACCTTTCCGGTGGACCTTGCATAGCCTTCGGCGGCATGGACCGCGCCCTGTTCGTGGCGCACCAGAATGTGATTGATGTCGTTCTGCTGGAAAATCTCGTCATAGATCGGCAGGACGGCGCCGCCGGGGTAGCCGAATACCGTGTCGACGCCCTGATCCCTGAGCGCCTGAACCACCATTTTTGCGCCGGTCATCTGCCGTGTCATTGCTGTCGTCCTTTGTCTTTTGTCTGCGTCGCATAAAAAAGCCCCCGGATTGCGGGGGCGCATGGGAACCTTGACTGGTCAACCGTCACCGGCCCATGCGCATCTCACCAACTTCACGTACTACAGTCATCTTCGGCTCTCCGTTGTCATGCAGACCTTATGCACGGGTTTGGCAGGGCGTCAACACGCGGAAATGGATAAAATGTCGTTTGGGGGGCGATTTCGGCAACTTTCTTTCGGAAAGCGACGAAACGGGTTTTACCGAAATGTTACGTGCCTGTCATGACCCGGAAACATGCAACCTTCAGGGTCATCGGGTGCGCACCTGCTGGCGCCAACCATGCTGAACAGAGGGGATCTGCCATGACGGACACCGATACCCGCCATCTGAGCTGGGATGAATGGGACGAATTGCATCGCCCGGCGCCGGTCACGACCGATTTCGACCGGATCGTCGATCAGGCCATGTCGCGCCGCGGTTTCATCGGTTCGCTGGTTGCCTTTGGTTCGGGCGCTGCGGCGATGGGCAGCGGTCTTTTGACGGCGTCCGATGCCGCGGCGATGTCGGCAAGCCGGTTCGGCTTTGCGCCGATCGACATCCAGACCGATTTCAGTGTGCATGTGCCCGAAGGCTACAACTGGCAGGTGGTGGCGAAATGGGGCCAGCCGCTGTTTTCGGATGCCCCGGCGTTTGACCCCGCGACCGGCGGCACGTCGGCCAGTGCTGCGCGCACCTTTGGCGAAAACGCCGACGGGATGGAGCTGTTCGAGATCGGTGGTCGTCAGGTGATTGCCGTCAATCACGAATAAGCCAACCCCGATATCAACCTGCCGCAAAATGCCGACGGCGCTTTGTTCAGTGCCGATGATGTACTGAAACTGCAAAACCTGCAGGGTGTCGCCGTGTTCGAGGTGGCAGAGGGTCAGGATGGCTGGGCGATTGTCGTCGACAGTCCGTTGAACCGGCGCATCACCCACAACACGCCGATGCTGATCTCGGGCCCGGCGGCGGGTCATGGCCTGCTGAAAACCCCCGCCGATCCCGACGGCACGACGGTGCTTGGGACGCTGAACAACTGCGGCGCAGGGCGGACACCCTGGGGCACCTACCTGACCTGCGAGGAAAATTTCAACGGCTACTTTGGCAGCACCGATGCGGCGCATGTTATGCCCGCAGATTTTAACCGTTACGGGATCGGGGCCGAAAGTCGCTATGCCTATGAAAAGTTCGACGTCCGGTTCGATCTGGCGCAGAACCCCAATGAACCCAACCGCTTTGGCTATATCGTCGAGATTGATCCGGCCGATCCTGAATCGATGCCAGTCAAACATACGGCACTTGGCCGATTCAAGCACGAGAACGCGGCTGTCGTTCTCGCGCCGAACGGGCAGGTGGTCGTTTACATGGGCGACGATGAACGGGGCGAGTTTCTGTTCAAGTTCGTCAGCGCCGGGGTTTATCAGCCGGGCGGCGACACTGCGGGACTGCTCGAGAACGGCCAGTTGCATGTCGCCAAATTCAATGCCGACGGCATGGGTGCGTGGATCGCCCTGACGCCCGATACAACCGGCATGGATGCGGCGATGATCGCGGTGCACACCCGTCAGGCGGCCAGCGCGGTCGGTGCGACGACGATGGATCGTCCCGAATGGGTGGCCGTCAATCCGGTTGCCGTCGAAGTCTATTGCTGCCTGACCAACAATTCCAGACGCGGGCCAGAATCGACCAATGTGGGGGGTGATCCGATGGTGGCCGCCGCCGACAGTCCGAATCCGCGGGCCAAAAATGGCTATGGCCAGATCGTGCGCTGGTATCCCGAAGGCGACGATCATGCCGCTGATACCTTTGCCTGGGAGCTTTATGTGATGGCGGGCAATCCGACGGTGCATTCAGACGCTTATGCGGGGTCGGCGAATATCACGGCGGGCAACATGTTCAAGTCGCCCGACGGGATGAAGTTCGACACCGCCGGTCTGGTCTGGATCGAAACCGATGGCGACGACAGCAACGAGGGCGACTTTGCCGGTCAGGGCAACAATCAGATGCTTGTCGGCGATCCGGTCACCGGCGAAATCGTGCGGTTCATGACCGGTCCCAACGGGTCCGAGGTGACCGGGATCACGTGGTCGGCAGACCTGCGCACACTATTCGTGGGGATCCAGCACCCGGGTGGAACGTTCCCCGAAGAAACCGGTTCACCGCGGTCGTCGATCATCGCCATCAGGCGCGATGACAAAGCCCTGATCGGGTGAAGAGAAGCGGGAGGGGCGTGATGCGCCCCTTTCCGGTCCGACGTTTCAGGGTGAAGTTGCTGCGCGTGCGTTCCGGTTCAGTGCGATCTCGGGCGCCATGCAAACCTCCGGCATCCCTAGCGGGCCAGCACGCCGGTGCCCTGCAAAACGCCGTGTTCCATTGCATAGCGGGTGAGTCCGGCGGTCGACGATATGCCCAGCTTGCGCTTGATGTTCTTGCGGTGGGTTTCAACGGTGCGCACCGATATATCCAGCGCCACCGCGACATCCCTGTTCGACTTTCCCTGGGCCAGTTCCAGAAGGATCGTCTGTTCGCGGTTTGTCAGGGCCTCGCGTCCGTCGGCAATCCGGGGCTTGAGCGATTGGTGCGCGCCGATGCAAAGATATTGTTCGCCCGCCATGACCCGGTCGATCGCCAGTTTGATTTCCTCGGTCGGCACATCCTTGAGGATATAGCCACGGGCGCCATGTGCCAGCGCGGTCGAAATGTATTCCGGGCTGTCGTGCATCGACAGGATCAGAATCCGGGTGTTGGGGCGGCGTTCGAGGATGATCTCGGTCGCCGCAAGGCCGCTGAGGCCCGGCATATTCAGATCCAGCAACATGACGTCGGGGTCGAGGGCGGCAACTTGGTCGATCGCCTCCTGACCGGTGGACAGGGTGCCGACCACGGTGATGTCGTCATAAGTCTCGAGGATCGACTGGATGCCTTCGGCGACCATCGGATGGTCGTCGACAATCAGGACTTTGGTGGTCATGCGCTGGCCTTTCTTTCGGCGGGTCTTTCCCCGGGTCTTTCATCGGGTCGGCTGTCGGGCGGCATCATGTGCGATAGTGGCACCTGCGCCTCGATCACGGTTCCGGATTTGCTGGACATCACCCGCAGCGTGCCCGCCAGTTGTTCGATGCGTTCGGCCATGTTGCGCATGCCCAGACCGGTTTCGGCGCGTTTGGGCGGCGGCCAGATCATACCTTTTCCATTATCGGCAATCCGCAGAATGGCGCCAATGCGGTGGCCGCGCACGGAAATGGCGACCGCGGTCGCATTGGCATGGCGTTCGATGTTGGTCAGGGCCTCTTGGGCGATGCGGTAAAGTGCGATGCGGGCGTCGCGGTCAAGGCGGTTGCGAAACACGACCGTTTCGAAATCGACAGGTACGCCGGTGCGGTTGCTGAAGTCGTCGGTCAATGCCTTCAGGGCCGGTCCAAGTCCCAAATCGTCCAACACCCCGGGGCGCAAGTCGCGGCTGATCCGGCGCACCTCCTGAATGGTGCCGCCAAGGCTGGCGATCCCTTTGTCGAGGCTTTCGCCGGCACGGGCATCGCCAAGTCCCAGACGCCGCCGCGTCAATTCGAGCGCGTAGCGGACACCGACGAGCATCTGACTTATGCTGTCGTGCAATTCGCGGGCGACGCGTCCGCGTTCTTCTTCCTGAGTATCGATGATGCGCTGGGTCAATTGTTTCAGCTTCGCATCAGCCAGCCGACGTTCGTGGAAATTCAGCCCGACACCCGTCAGAAACACCGCCAGCAGCGCCAGGGTGGTAATGCCCAGAATATAGACCGAGGTGCGCCTGATCCGCGCCTCGACATCGGCCCGCGCGGCGGCGACATGGGTCAGGATGTCGTCAATGAAAACCCCGGTGCCGATGGCCCAACGCCAGTCCTGCAATCCGACGGTATAGGTAATTATCCGGCCCGGTTGGCCGGTACTGGCCTTGTTCCACTCGAATTCGTGGTAGCCGCCGCCCTGTCGCGCAATGCGGATCAATTCGTCGGTGATTTGCACCCCGTCGGGATCGGTCAGCCCGGACCAGTTGCGATTGATCAGATAGGTCTGGCGGGGAGCGACGAGATTGGTGCCGTCATAGTCAAAGACGAAAAAGAAGCCGTCCTGCCCATACAGCATCGCCGCAAGGACGCGTGACACCTCGAGCTTGGCTTGGGCATCGTCGGGGGCGGCGCGGCCATAGATGTTCACAAAGGCGGTGCGGGCGAGCGAGATGTAGTTCTTCAACTCGTCGCGTTTGGCGTCGATCAGCTGGCGTTCAAGTGCCGCAATTTCACGCTCTGCCAGTTGCCGCGACTGGTGGGCGACAACGACCGAAATCAGCGCGACGGCGATGAGCAAAGGAACGGTGGCCAGCAGGAACAGCTTTTGACCGTAGCTGAGATCAAGTGCGTCACGGAGGCGGTTCAGGCGGGGCAACATGGCGATTCGATACGCCGGAATCGGTGATGGTTCAAAGCGCAAAGCGCCCGTGACGCGGCTGATGCACAATGTTTGCGCCAACATTGGTAAGAAGATCGGACCAATCTTGCTGAAACTTTCCGGTTCTACGCAGTTGTCGGTATTTCAATCCGGCAAAGTGACGTTAGTGTGACCCCACGATAAACGATCTGCCGCCCCGGGAGAGGGCCGGCAAGACATTCCAAGGGAGGAAACTACATGGATCGTCGTTCTTTTTTGCGCACTTCCGCGTTGGGTGGCACTGCTGCTGCCGCGTCCGCACTGGCCGCGCCGGCCTATGCCCAGGGCAACCGCACGCTGACTTTGGTCACAACCTGGGGTCGTGGTCTTGCCGGGGTGCATGACAGCGCCCAACGCGGTGCCGACATCATCACCGCGATGACCGACGGACAACTGACCGTCGACCTTAAGGCCGCCGGCGAACTCGTTGGCGCATTTGAGGTTTTTGACGCCGTGACCTCGGGTCAGGCCGACATGTACCACGGTGCCGACTATTATTTCGTCGGACAGCATCCGGGTTACGCGTTCTTTACCGCGGTGCCTTTCGGGATGACCGCGCAAGAGCTTGCGAACTGGTACTACTATGATGGCGGCATGGAATTCCACGATGAGCTGGGCAGCATTTTCGGTCTGAAGTCGTTCCTTGGCGGCAACACCGGCGCGCAATCGGGCGGCTGGTTCAAGAACGAGATCAACGGCCCGGAAGATTTTCAGGGTCTCAAGTTCCGGATGCCGGGTCTTGGTGGCGAAGCGCTCGGCAAGATGGGCGCGTCGGTTCAGAACCTGCCGGGTGCCGAGGTCTATCAGGCGCTTGCCAGTGGTGCGATTGACGGGACCGAATGGATCGGCCCGTGGGCAGATGAAAAGGCCGGTTTCCAGGAAATCACCAAGTTCTACTATACGGCCGGGTTCCACGAGCCGGGCGCCGGTCTGTCGCTGGCGATGAACCGCGACGTGTATGACAGCCTGACCCCCGCCCAGCAAAAGATCTTTGAGATCGCCGCGGGCAATGGTCACCAAGACAACCTTGCACAGTTCCTGTCAAACAATGGTGCGGCTTTGACCCGCCTGCAGGCCGGTGGCGTCAAGGTTCTGGAATTCCCAGATTCGGTCTGGGATGCTTTTGGTGTCGCCTCTAAGGAAACCATGGACGGCTATGCCGGTGACGAGTTGTACGACCGGATCCGCGCCAGCGCCAACGAGTCGATGAAGTCGTCGTCGGGCTGGATCACCCGGTCAGAGGGTGTGTATCGCACCCAGCGCGACCGTGTTCTGGGCTAAGCCTGATCGACTGAACCTGTCAGGGGCGCAATCAATGCGCCCCTGATATTTCGCGCCCAGGGCGGCGTGCGGCAATGTCCGATATTCTGCGACAGGGGGACTGACCATGACGTTGGTCGAAAGTTGGGGGGGCAACCCTATTGGCTGGTTTATCGCAAACCTGATCGAAGCCTTTTATAACCTGTTTTATGCCCTGTCGCATCCGGTCAGCTGGCTGGATTGGGTGATCTGGACCGGCACGCCGGAAGACAAGGAATCGCTGACGCGGTTCATGTACTACGGTGCCTCGACCGAACTGTTCTTTATCGTGCTGGTCGGGTTTCTGATTCTCACCACTGTCGGCCTGTTGCGCAATCATGTGATGTGGGCGGTCGTACGCGGGCTCGAGGCGGTTGCCAATGCGGTCGGGCGGACCTTTGCCTGGGCGGGCCTGCTGATGGTTCTGATCCAGATCATCATCATCTTTCTGCAGCGGGTGTTCGCGGTCAGCGAGATCACCTTTGGATTCGGGATGTCCTTTACCTTTGATGTCAGCTGGTGGTCGGAAAGCCTGAAGTTCTATAACGCCATGATCGTCTGTCTCTGCGTCACATGGACGTTCGTGCAGGGCGGACATGTGCGGGTCGACCTGATCTATGCACGGGTCAGTTATCGCACGAAAAAGCTGATCGACATGATCGGATCGCTGCTTTTCATGATCCCGGCCTCTATCGTGGTCTGGCTGTTTGGGTGGTTTTTCCTTTGGCGCAGTCTGGTCGTGCCGCCGCCGTCAGCCTCGAACGGGCTGGAACAGCTGCTGCAAAAATCCCGCGCGCTACGCTGGAATGTCGAAACCATCGGGTTCTCGCCGAACGGATTCAACGCCTACTTCTTGTTCAAGGTTTTGCTGCTGTCCTACGTTTTTCTGGTGCTGCTGCAGGCCGTCGCGTTCTTTTACCGGTCCTACCTTGAACGCAAGGAAGGCCCGGCCTCCGAAGGCCGCTATTTCGACAAGGACAGCCTGGGCGACGACAGCGCCGATGCGACTGCCGCGATCCATTGACACCACGCCAAACAACAGGACGGACAAACCATGCTTTTCGGACTTGATGGCGTCGAAGTCGGCCTGATCATCGTCTTCATGTCGCTGTTCGGCGGCATCCTGTCGGGGTTTCCGGTCGCCTTTGCCATCGGCGGTGCGGGGATCATCTCGTTTGTGGTGATCGCAGCCCTTGATGGGTCGGGCATCCTGTTTCACATGGCCGTCGACCGCTCGACGACCGAATATGCGGCGTTGATCGCCCAAGGTATTCGGCCAGACGACGTGTCGGTATTCAGTCATCCCGAATTGGCGCGCGCCGCCGAACCGCTGTTTCCGGGCGGTTGGGAACTGGCGATGGACCGCAATCTGGGGTTCATCGTCAACCGGATGAACGAACGGGTGCTGGCGGGCCAATCCATCGAAACGCTGCTGGCGGTCGTCATGTTCGTGATGATGGGGATCACCCTTGAACGCAGCCGGATCGCCGATGAATTGCTGACCAAGATGGCACGGGTCTTTGGCCCGTTGCCGGGTGGACTTGCCGTGTCGATTGTCGTTGTCGGCGCGTTCCTGGCCGCTTCCACCGGGATCGTCGGGGCCACGGTCGTGACCATGGGGCTGCTGGCGTTGCCGACGATGCTCAAGAACAACTATTCACCGGAACTGGCAACCGGCGTGATCGCGGCGTCGGGGACGCTGGGCCAGATCATTCCGCCGTCCATCGTAATCGTGCTGCTGGGAACCCTTGCGGGCGATTTGTATGCCACAGCGCAAGAAGAGCGAGCCGCGGCTGCGGGTTGTTCGGATGCCCTGACATTTCTTGGCGAACCGGCGGTGGTTTCGGTCGGGACGCTGTTCCAGTCGGCCCTGTTGCCCGGCATCTTGCTGGCCACTCTTTATGCCGGCTACGCATTCGGGTTTGCTTTGCTCAACCCGTCCAAGGCACCGGCGGTGGCGTTCGCCGAAGGCGATCCCAGCCGGTTTACCCGGTCCGAGGGTCTGATATGGTTTCTGGCAGCACCGGCTGCGTTGCTGTTTGCGCTGATCGTGGCTTTCCAGATCGGCACTGCGGGCAGCCAGTCGGTGATCGTGGATAGCTACACCGACGCCGGACAAACGGCGAGCCTGCGGACGCGGGTGCCGGAAAAATGCGCCGAATCGATGATCGCCCTGCACGGACAGTCTGCATGGGACGCCGCAATTGCCGAACAGGCGACGATTGACAGTGCCGGCGGCGTGGCGGCGGCGCGGCAGTTGGGTGAGGAAGAGCGCGCCGATCTGGTCACGCTGGCCGTGGCCAATGCTCCCAAGGTCGGGACCGGGATCGCAATAACGGTTTTCCTGCTGGCGCTGATCATGGCAGGTGGACGCGGGATCGATCCGGGTGCGCGGGCCGGGCCGCTGGTGATCGGCGCTGCAGGACTGGTGCTCGTGTTGCTGGTCGATGCCCTGTGGATCACCGCGGTGACGACGTCGGGAACAGCGACATTGCTATTGGCGATCCCGATGCTGATGGCGATCTACGGATTGCGCGTGGCCGCCGGGCGGTTGGGCCAGAACGACCTGATCAAGGTGATCTTTCCGCCGCTGGTGCTGATCATCGCCGTGCTGGGGTCGATCATGGGCGGGATCACCAACCCGACGCCGGCCGCCGCACTTGGCGCCGGTGGAGCGATCCTGCTGGCCGCGTCGCGCAAATTGCAGGATCAGGGCCGATCGACAGCGATGGTCAACTGGACCGCATTTGCGATCGGACTGATGTTGTTGATCGGGTTCAACTTTGATCTGCGGATGAGCAGCGAAACCGTTCTGCTGGAAAACCGGATTGCGTTCATGGTTGCGTTTGGCGCGTTCCTGTTCTCGATGTTCGGCATTTTCTGGGCCTGCTGGTTGCTGTTCGCCAATCATGTTCTTGCGCCGGTGGTGCGCGAAACCGCCAAGGTGACATCGATGGTCTTCGCGATCCTGATCGGGTCGCAGGTGCTGAACCTTGTGCTTATCTCGTTCGGTGGCGAGCATTACATCCAAGAGTTCCTGAAGTCGTTCAGCAACGAATGGACGGTGTTCCTGATCGTCATGCTGGTGCTGTTCGTGCTTGGCTTCGTGCTCGACTTTCTTGAGATCATCTACATCGTCATTCCGATTGTCGGACCGGTGATCTATGGCGGCACGTTCGATCCGAAATGGGTCACGATCATGATCGCGGTGAACCTGCAGACGTCGTTCTTGACGCCGCCTTTCGGGTTCGCGCTGTTCTATCTGCGCGGGGTCGCGCCCAAGGAAATCACCACTGGGCAAATCTACCGCGGCGTTGTGCCGTTCATCCTGATCCAGGTTGTAGGATTGCTGGTGCTGGCGCTGGTGCCGGGGGTCGTGACGATTGTGCCCAACCTGTTGAATTGACGATGGGTGACGTCCACGTTCCTTAACGCACGGTGCGCGTGTCGGGCAGGTTGATGCGCGCGACCTGTTCGGCAATTGGATCGGTCGACAACGGATGGGTGGCGGCGTCATAGCTTGCCGGATCGCCAAGCGTGTTCCATTTGCCGCCCTGATAAATTTCAAGCCCGGCGAAATTCGCCTTGTAGCCCATCTTGCGGCTCCCCGGCACCCAGTAGCCCAGATAGACAAAGGGCAGGTCCAGTTCGCGGGCAATTTCGATATGGTCCAGGATCACGTATGTGCCAAGCGACCGGCGGTCCAGATCCGGTTCAAAGAACGAATAGACCATGCTCAGTCCGTCATCGAGAATGTCGGTCAGGCAAACGGCGCGCAACCCCTCGGTCGGGCCATCGTTCCGGTCATCCTCGCGATACTCGATCAGGCGTGAGCGGACCGGGGTTTCCTCGACCATGGCGGCAAATTCGAACAGATCCATATCGGCCATGCCGCCTGCCGCATGGCGGCTGTCGAGATACTCGCGGAACAGGGCAAACTGCGCTTCGGTGGCCCAGGGCGAAATGGCGCGGCGGCCAAGGTTCGCGTTGCGTCGCATCACCCGTTTCTGGCTGCGCGTGGGGGTGAAATCGGCCACCCGGACACGGGCCGACAGACAGGCCGCGCAATCGGTGCAAGAAGGCCTATAAAGTACGTTTTGCGACCGGCGAAAGCCCTGTTTGGACAGACTGTCGTTCAGCTTTTTCGCGCCGTCGCCCTGCAATGCGGTGAACAGCTTGCGTTCCATCCGCCCATCAAGATAGGGGCAGGGTTGCGGGGCCGTCACATAGAACTGCGGCGCGATGGGCAGAGTATGACGCATGAGCGAGCAGCGGGCCTTGGACACAAGATTCCAGTCAGCCTAGCAATCCCGCGAAGGTCCGCCAAGCCCCTGTTCATGTCCTGTCAATCTTGCGCGAGGTCAGAGCAGCCGATTGACTGCGGCGGTGCCCAGCAAGTGGTCGCTCAGCCCTTGTTTGCGGGGCGTGGCCAGCATCATGATCACCGAAATCAGTTGCAGCGGAAAGACCGCGACAGATACCGAATACCCAAGGGTGTGCCAGAATGCAGTGCCCCCAGAGAGACGCTGACCCTGGATGTCGCGCAGTTCGATCGCCATCGTCCGCATGCCCCAGGTCGACGAACGACCCGCAATGGTGGTCCAGCGGTAGATGAAGCCCAGAACCAGCATCATGAAGGGAAAGAAAAAGATGCCGGTAAAGGCGGTAAACGGCAAGATCAGCAGGCAGAGGCCGATGATCAGGATCATGTCGATCACCCAGGCGGCGGCCCGCTTGACCACAACACCGGCATAAACATCGGCGCGGGTGTCTGGGTCGGGCAGGCGAGTGGCATAGCTGGCTTCGCTCATGGCGTGGTGTCCTGTTTGGTGGTGTGGTTTCGGTGTGACCCCGGTCATGGAGCCACACCAGTGGTGAACCGATCAGGCGGCGTCGGGTTCCGGCGCGCTGTCGTCAGTCTTGTTGCGGGCCCGCTCGTTCATGAAGTCGTCGAACTCGGTCTTGTCCTTGGCCTCGCGCAACCGCTCGAGGAAGGCTTCAAAGTTGGCTTGTTCATCTTCCAGCCGGCGCAGGGTGTCGGTCTTGTAGGCGTCAAAGGCGGTGTTCCCCGAGGGGCGCATCGCGGCGCGGGCGGCGTGAAAGTCGGCATGGCGGCCGCGCGTCATGCTGCGGCTTTTGCAGGATTTCGAAAACATGCGTTTGCTCCAGATCATATAGGCGAGAATGGCAAGGCCAACCGGCCAGACAAAGACAAAGCCAAGGACCATCGCGGCGATCCAGGCGCCTTTGCCGCGCTCGTCCAGCCAAGTTTCGGCACGGGCGAACCAGCCGGGTCTGCGCATGCCATCGTGGCGTTGATTATAGACGGGATAGCTTGTGTCGGTCATCGGGGTCTCCATGTGTGACAGGGTTGATATGGTCTTGCGGTTTATGTGAATGGTCTTCACATTAGACATATCAGTATCGGGTGCCCCGCGGTCAAGAGGGAATGTTAAACTTTTTTACATTTATGGACAGTAGCGTTGGTTTGCTGTTGATCAGACTGAAAAATCTGCTGTTTGCGCGGTTGTGATCGGCAGCAATTCGGTGGGGCCGATGGGAAAAATGTGCCGTGGTGTGCCCGTGGCGGCCTGTGTGGCGGCGCGGGTATCGGTGGCCACTTGCATCGGGGAGATAGCCAGCCCGGCGGCGTTCAGGGCGGCGATCACGCGGGTCAGGCTCCTGCTCATGGGCGTCAGTCTGCCGATTGACCCTTGCGGCAGCAATCCCCAAGGTGCGGCCATGGACCTTGCCAGCCGCCTGACCCGCGCCCCTGTTGCCCATGACCCGGACCTTGGGGACGCGGCGCTGGCATTGTTGCCGCAGGTCAGCGGCCCGCTGAGCGATCTGATCGGCGGGGCAGCGGGGTGCAGTCCCTATCTGGGGCGGCTGCTGGAACGCGAAACCGACTGGATCATGACGGCCTTTGACGACCCCGAGGCGGCCATGGCCACGCTTTTGGCCGATGTCGCTGAGATCCCGCCTGACCGATTGGCGCGTGACCTGCGGCAGGCCAAGGCCCGCGTTGCGCTGCTTGTCGCGCTGGCCGATCTGGGCGGAGTCTGGCCGCTGGAAACCGTCACGCAGGTGCTGACCGATTTCGCCGATGCGGCGGTCGATGTGGCGCTGAAGGGACTTTTGGCGGCCGAGATCGGGCGTGGACGTCTGCCGATGCTGTCGGCGGATGACATCCCGAGCGCCGGCGGCATGGTGGCGCTGGCGATGGGCAAGATGGGCGCGGCAGAGCTGAACTATTCGTCCGACATCGACCTGATCTGCCTGTTCGATGAAAGCCGGATTGCGCCTGACGACTTTCAAGACGCACGTGCCGGTTTCATCAGGATCATCAGGCGGTTGGCGGGCGTTCTTTCGGATAACACGGCCGATGGATATGTCTTTCGCACCGACCTGCGGCTGCGTCCCGATCCGTCAGTCACGCCGGTCTGCCTGTCGATGGACGCCGCCGAACACTATTATGAAGGCGTCGGTCGGACATGGGAACGCGCCGCCTATATCAAGGCGCGACCCTGTGCGGGCGACCTTGAGGCCGGGCAGGGATTTCTCGAACGACTGCGCCCCTTCGTCTGGCGCAAGCATCTGGATTTTGCGGCCATTCAGGATGCCCACGACATGCGGTTGCGGATCCGCGACCACAAGGGGCTGCACGGGCCGCTGGTACTGGAAGGGCACAACATGAAACTGGGGCGCGGCGGTATTCGCGAGATCGAGTTCTTCACCCAGACCCGGCAGTTGATCGCAGGAGGACGCGATCCGGCGCTGCGGGTGCGCGGCACGCGCGATGGATTGTTGGCCCTGGCGCAGGCCGGATGGCTGCCCGAAGAAAGTGCTGCAACACTTTACGGACATTACCGTTTTCATCGCGAGGTCGA
>JBBKXP010000323.1:0-4418 GCA_037969545.1 Paracoccaceae bacterium
CCACCCGCCCGAATGCCGAAATGGCGGCGGATTTTATCGAACTCAGCTTTCAGATGGAAAGCGGTCGGGCGATTCCGGTGCTGACTCGCTTCGAAGGCCCGATTTCCATACGCGTCGCCGGGGCCGGGTCGCCCTCCATGATGTCCGACTTGCAGGCCCTGCTCACGCGGTTGCAGACCGAGGCAGGCATCGACATCTTCATGACCAATGCCCGCGATGCCAACATCACGATCGAATCCGTCAGCCGCGACGAATTGCAACGCGCCGTCCCGCGCGCTGCCTGTTTCGTCGTCCCGCGGATCAGCTCGTGGGAGGAATTCAAGACTGCCCGTCGCACCCCGCAGGTCGACTGGGCGACCCTGACACAGCGCGATCGGGCGGTGATCTTTGTGCCCTCGGACGTGGCGCCGCAGGAAATCCGGGACTGCCTGCACGAAGAACTGGCGCAATCGCTGGGGCCACTCAACGACCTTTATCGTCTCCCTGACTCCGTTTTCAACGACGACAACATCAATGCGGTCCTGACCGGTTTCGATATGCTTATGCTGCGCATCTATTATGCACCGGAGTTGCGCAATGGCATGACCGCCGCTGAAGTATCCACGCGCTTGCCCGCCATCCTTGCGCGTCTCAACCCCGCTGGCCAAGGTCGCGCCGCCGCGCCGCGCAGTGAAACCGCCCGCGATTGGATAGATGCGATCGAAACCGGCCTGTCGGCATTTGGCACCCAGCAGGCCCGCCAGGCCGCCGCAAATCGCGCCATCAAACTGACACGGGCCTATGGATACAACGGTCCCCGCGAAGGTTTCGCCTATTATGTTCTGGGTCGCCTGCAGATCGGTAACGACACCGATCTGGCCCTGCAGGCATTCCGCAACGCCGACCGCGCCTATCGGGCCAGCCCGGAAACCCGCATCCACTCTGCCCACATTGCCGTGCAGCTATGCGCCTTCGCGCTCAGCGCCGGCGATTTCGAAGGCACGCTGCGCCTGACCACCGCGGCAATGCCGATCGCCGCCGAATACCAGAATGCCGCCCTGCTTGCGACGCTGCTGATGTTCCGGGCCGAGGCACTGGTCCAGCTTGGCCAAAGCACCGAGGCCAACGCCGCACGACTGGACAGTCTGGGATGGGCGCGTTACGGCTTCGGAACCGACCGCAACGTCCGCGCCAGGCAACGCGAAGTCGCCTCATTGAACCGCCGAATGGGATTGTAGCCGCCATGATTTACCCGCTGTCAGGGCTGCTCTTGGGGGCAATCATCGGGGCGATGGGAGCGCGCAGGCAGGGCGGCAAGACCGCCGATCTGCTGCAATGGGCGGCTGTCTGCGGCCTGATCTGCGCCATCATCGGCCTTTTCGTTTTGGTCTTTGTCGAACGATCCCTGACCTAGCCGATGTTTCTTCCCTTCTTCGAAAATCTGCGACGCGGCGGGGTTCCGGTCTCGCTGCGCGAGTTCTTGACGTTTCTCGAAGGCATGGATGCCGGATTGGCGATCTACGATGTCGATGCCTTCTACTTTCTCGCCCGCACGATCATGGTCAAGGACGAACGCCATATCGACAAGTTCGACCGGGCTTTTGCGGCGTCGTTTGCGGGCTTGGAAAACATGACGACCGAACAGGTCCTGCATGCCCTTGATCTGCCTGCGGATTGGCTGGAAAAACTCGCGGAAAAGCATCTGAGCGACGCCGAAAAGGCCGAGGTCGCGGCCCTCGGCGGGTTCGAGAAACTGATGCAGACCCTGCGCGACCGCCTGCGTGACCAGAAAGCGCGCCATCAGGGTGGCAGCGAATGGATCGGCACCGCCGGGACCAGTCCGTTCGGTGCCTACGGCTACAACCCCGAGGGTGTTCGGATCGGCCAAGACGCCAGCCGCCACCAACGGGCCACCAAGGTCTGGGACAAACGCGAATTTCGTAACTTTGACAACACCGTCGAACTCGGCACCCGCAATATCAAGGTTGCCCTGAAACGTCTACGCCGCTGGGCCCGAGACGGCGCGTCTGACGAACTCGACCTTGTCGGGACAATTCGCGCCACCGCCGAACATGGCTACCTTGATGTGCAGACCCGACCCGAACGGCGCAATGCGGTCAAGGTGTTGCTATTTCTCGATGCCGGCGGATCCATGGATCCACATGTCAAGGTCGTCGAGGAATTGTTCAGCGCCGCCAAGGCCGAATTCAAGCATCTGGAACACTTCTATTTCCACAATTGCCTTTACGAGGGGGTCTGGCGCGACAACCGCCGCCGCTGGGATGCGCAGACCCCGACGTCGGACATTCTGCGCACTTACGGGTCTGATTATAAATGCATCTTTGTCGGCGACGCGTCGATGTCGCCTTACGAGATCGCCTATCCGGGCGGTGCCAACGAACACTGGAATCCGGAAACCGGCCAGACCTGGTTGCAACGCGCCCGCGACCAATGGCCCAGTCACCTCTGGATCAATCCGCTGCCCGAACGGTTCTGGCCGCACACCCAATCGGTCGGGATGATCCAACAGATTTTCGGCGCCGACCGGATGATCCCGATGACCCTGACCGGGATCGGCACCGGCATGAAGTTGTTGGGACGCTAGCGCCGGACCGGTCATGGTCCTGGCGATGATCGCGATGGACGGTGCTGACGATTTGTCGACAAGACCGGGCGCTGCGGTGCCGATGACCGCCGACGGTGCATTGTCGCAACAGGTGACATTCGCGTGCAGCGCCCCCATATATTGGACATGCTCAAGTTTGCACCCATCCTGCTTGCCCTGCTGTACGGCATTGCGATGTATCGCTTTTCAGTCTGGCGGACGACGCACGAGCTGAATGCAAAGTCGACCGAACTCGCCGATCCGGTGCTGAAACGCATCTGCGACCGGCTGGCCGTTGCGCTCGACCTGCCGCGCATCAAGGTACACATTTACGAGATCGAGCCGGTCAACGGCCTTGCCGCACCCGATGGGCGGATTTTCATTACCCGCGGGTTTTTCGACAAATACCGAACCGGCGCGGTTTCGGCCGATGAAATGGGCAGCGTCATCGCCCACGAACTCGGTCATGTCGCGCTCGGTCATGCGCGGCGCCGGATGATCGACTTTTCCGGCCAGAACGCAGTCCGCACCGCGCTGATCATGATGCTGGGCCGGTTCCTGCCCGGCATCGGGGCGATCGTGGTCAATGGCCTGATGTCGATGCTGATGGCGCGGCTGTCACGCGCCGACGAATACGAGGCCGATGCCTATGCCTCTGCACTTTTAGTCAAGGCCGGGATCGGCACGGCACCACAAAAATCCTTGTTCACAAAACTTGAAAACCTGACCGGCGCCCACGGCGCAGCGACACCCGCATGGCTGTTGAGCCACCCCAAAGTGGCCGAACGGATCGCCGCAATCAGTGCCAACGAGACCAGATGGAAAATCGAAAACTGAACAGAATTTCACTTCGGAACGCCCAGCCAAGTATCACCAAGATCCTCTGTCTCGATGCCCGACGCCTAGGTCGCCAACGCCTTGCCCAACCGCGGCATCCTTGCCTTTTTCAGCAACCCCCGCATGCTCCAGTCCTGCCCCGAAAGCCGGCGCGCTTCGGCAAGAACGCCGTTTGCGACCCGAACGACCTTGGCGGCATCGACCTCAAGACACCGCAGCGCCAGTTGATCGGCATCGCACCGCTCCAGCCCCTCTTCGGTCAAGATGCCGCGCGGGAAATCCTTGGCGTTGGCGGTCAGGATCAGATCGGCCGCCCCGGCAATCGCCGCCGCAAGCACATGCACATCGGCTGGATCGGGCAGCCATAGCCGGGCTTCAAGTCCCGGCTGTTCGGGCACGACGGCCTCTGGAAACCGGGCCCTGACCTGCGCGATCTCGCCGCGCGCCTGCACCTCGCCGCCGGGGCCCAGCTTGCGCGCCGCACGGGCCCATTCTTCAAGGATCCGCGCCGACCAGCGGACCTCGAAACAGCCGGCCTCTGCCAGCCCCAGCACGATCTCGCGCATCACCGTGGGGTAAAGGACACAAGCATCCACCAGCACCCTCATAGGCGAAAGAACAGCGCCTTGAGGTAGCCGCTTTCGGCCAGTTGCGGCAGTTGCGGATGGTCCGGTCCGGCAAACCCGGTGTGGATCAGCTGCGCCCGCCGCCCGGCCCGCCCGATACCGCGCGTGCAAGCCGCCCGAAACTGCCCCAGATCGGCGGCGTGCGAACACGAACACAAGGCAAGATATCCGCCGGGCGAAACCAGTGCGGCCGCCAGCCGCGCCACCTTTTCATAAGCCCGCAACCCCGCATCCAGCGCCTTTTTCGATGGCGCGAACGCAGGCGGATCGCAAACCACCAGGTCGAACTCTGCCGCGTCGCCCGCAAGTGCCGCCATCGCATCGAACGCATCACACTGTCGGGTCTCAAAGCGGTCGGAAACCCCCATCAG
>JBBKXP010000324.1:0-10036 GCA_037969545.1 Paracoccaceae bacterium
GCATCATTGCGCGTCATGGCATCACCACCGTCATCGATGTCATGACCCTGACGCTGGCCACGGCGCGGCCGCTTTTGGCGGCGGCGGCGCGGGCCGGGGCACGGTATGTGATGATCAGCGCCATCGACGTCACGGCGAACTACGGTGGCCTTGCCCGGCTTGAAACGCCGCCCGTTCTGAACCGACCGACCCGCGAGGACGACCCGCTGCGCACGGTCCCTTATCCCTACAGGCATCTGCCGACCCGGCCGGCCGGAATCGACCCCGGCATCCTTCAAGACTACGACAAGATCCCCATCGAAGAGGCAGCACGCTGCAATCCGTATCTGCGCGCGCTGATCCTGCGTCTGCCGGCGATCTACGGCCCGGGCGACACACAGGGGCGATTCACCTGGCTGAAATCGGCGTTGCATCAAGGTGGCCCGATCAGGTTGGACGCGCGCGCAGCCCGGTGGCAGCAGTCATTCATCTATATCGACGATGCGGCTGACGCGGTTGCCCGCGCAAGCCTGTCTGATGCACGGCCCCAGACGCTTCATATCGCCACACAGCAGTATCGCACGATGGCCGACTGGGCCATGCGTTTCGCCCAAGTTGCGGGCCGGGACGTCGATGTTTTTTGTTGCACGCCCGCGGCGCGCGGCCAGATGGCAGATCGGGCCGATCTGATGGACATGCGTTATCCCCTGACGTTAGACGGCACGCGATTTCTGGACCTGCTTGGTGCGGTCGAGGTCATGTCCGAAACTGAGGCTATCGCGGCCACGCTTGAATTGGGTCTCTGACAGAGTCACGTGGTGGTTTCGTAACGCGGTTGAATGGGGCGTCGGGTGGTCATCCCGCCGATGCCCATGTGGGCGGTCGTTGTGCACAAAGCCGGTGATGCGAACACTGACAACATCCGCGCTTATGGCGCCAGTTTTCCGATTGATTTGCCTTGGCAAGGAGAAGATTGAAAACGCAGGAAAGCATCGAAATTCACGGACGCGCCGACGGCGTGCATCATCGTGCTAGGCGACGATCACCCGCTGATTTCGGTGGGCGCGGGCGTGTTTTCTGTCAAGATGTCTCGCGGTCCGCTTTGACCAAGCGGGATTTCCGGTCGTCGAAGCCACCATACTCATTCCAGATTGCCAATCCCCAGGCTGATCTGTCGTGCCGCGTCAGCAACCCGTTCGCCAAAGGTCGCGTTTCGCGCCTCGGTAAAGCGGTCGCTTGGGCCCGATATCGACACGCCGCCCACAACTTCGCCGCGCCCGTCGCGGATGGCCGCGCCGATGCAGGACATGCCACGAAACCGCTCTTCGCTTTCGTAGGACCAGCCACGCGCCCGGGTCCGTTCCAGATCGGCGATCAGGGCCGCAGGGTCGACCAGGGTGCGGTCGGTAAAGGCGGGCAATCCGACGCTGGCCAGCAGTTTTCGCGCCCGCGAGTCATCCATCGCTGCCAGAATCGCCTTGCCTGTGCCCGAGGCGTGCATCGGCGTGCGGGTGCCGGGGTTGAAATAGGCGCGGATCGGGTTGGTGGTTTCGACCTGCCCGACGAACACCACCTCGGCCCGGTCGGGGACGGCCAGATTGGCGGTTTCGCCGGTTTCTTCCATCAACAGGCGCATGATCGGGCGGGCGACCTCGGTCAATGTCGTGCGTTTAAGGTAGGCGGCGCCGGTGCGATAGGCCTCGATCCCGACCATCCACAGCTGGCTGGTGTCGTCGAAGGCGGCATAGCCGTGCTTTTGCAGGGTGATCAGGATCCGGTGCGTCGTGGGGGTCGGCACGTCGACGGATTGGGCGAGATCGGTCAGGGTGGCACGTTCGACCGCGGCCAATGCGCCCAGAACACCCAGCGCACGGTCAAGCGCCTGCATCGTCGGAGCAGTCGATTCGGTGAACACCGATTTGGGGCGGCCACGTTTGCGGGGGCTGTCGGGCATCATGCGGCTATTCTTTCAAAATGAAAAATATTTTCAATCAGAATTTTCGACCTGGGATGAAATTAAAATATGTCTATAAAATCAAAGTTTTGACAGTTATATTCGGTTTTTGAAAAAGCATTTTGAAAAAATTGCAGAAATCGTACTGCTGGGCGATATTTCCCGTGTCATCCTGCAAGGAGCCCGTCCCATGACCGACCAGAACCCGCTGTTCATCCCCGGCCCGACAAACATTCCCGACCGGCTTCGCAATGCGATGCACATGCAGACACGCGACCATCGGGCGCCGGATTTCGTCGAAACGCTGTTACCGGTCCTGCAGGGCTGTCGCAAGGTTTTCGGCATGTCCAAAGGTGAAATCATTACCTTTCCCGCGTCCGGCACCGGCGGTTGGGAGGCGGCGGTCACCAATACGCTTTCACCCGGCGACAAGGTTCTGGTCGCCCGCTACGGCATGTTTAGCCACAAATGGATCGACCTTTGCATGCGGCATGGTTTGGACGTGCAGATCATCGAATGTTCCTGGGGGTCGGGTGCACCGGCAGACAAGTTCGAGGCGGCGCTGAGAGCTGATAAATCACATGAGATCAAGGCGGTATTGGTCACTCATAATGAGACTGCGACCGGCGTGCTCTCGGATATCGGAGCGGTGCGCCGGGCGATGAATGCGGCCGACCACCCGGCGCTTTTGATGGTCGACTGCGTGTCGTCGCTTGCTTCGATGCCGTTCGACATGGACGGTTGGGGCGTCGATCTTGCGGTGTCGGGGTCGCAAAAGGGGTTCATGCTGATGACCGGCATGGCCATTGTCGCCGCTTCACCCAAGGCACTGGCCTGCATGGAGGGCGCGAAACTGCCGCGCACGTTCTTCGATTTTCGCGATATGCTGAAGGCGAACCCGACTGGCGGCTTTCCCTACACGCCGCCGCTTCAACTGATCCACGGGATGCGCGAAAGCCTGAAAATGCTGGAGGAAGAAGGGCTCGAGAATGTCTATGCCCGGCATTACCGGCTGGCTGAAGGCGTGCGCCGGGCAGTTGTCGCCTGGGGCCTGAAACTGGTGGCGCAGACGCCGGCGCTGGCGTCCGACACCGTCAGCGCAATCTATGTCCCCGACGGTTTCGACAGCGACAAGTTGGTCAACCACATCTTCACCGCCTACGACATGTCGTTTGGCGTTGGTCTGGGCGAGATGAAGGGCCGTGCATTCCGCATCGGCCACTTGGGGTCGCTGACCGACGCGATGGTGCTGTCCGGACTTGCGGTGGTCGAAATGGCGATGGCGGATCTGGATTATCCGATCACGCTGGGGTCGGGCGTTGCCGCCGCGCAGGACTATTACAGAACGTCCCGCCCCACTGCAGTCAAGGTGGCCGCATGACTGACTGGCCCACATTCGACGACGTGATCGCGGCGCATGAGCGCATTGCGCCCTATATCCACCGCACCCCGGTGCTCACTTCGCAATACCTGAACGATCTGACCGGGGCCGAGTTGTTCTTCAAATGCGAGAACCTTCAAAAGGCGGGGGCGTTCAAGGCGCGGGGGGCATCGAATGCAGTTTTTGGCCTCACCGATGCGCAGGCGGCGAACGGCGTTGCCACCCATTCCAGCGGCAATCACGGTACGTGTCTGTCATATGCCGCCGGACGGCGAGGCATTCCTTGCACCGTGGTCATGCCGCACACCGCGCCGCAGGCGAAAAAGGACGCGGTCAGGGGCTATGGCGGGCGGGTCGTCGAATGCGAACCATCGACCAGCAGCCGCGAGGCTGTGTTTGCGACGGTGATGGCTGAAACCGGAGCCGAATTTGTCCATCCTTACGATGACCTGCGGGTCATTACCGGGCAGGCGACCTGCAGCCGCGAGTTTCTGGAACAAGTCAGTGATCTGAATGCGATCATCGCGCCGATTGGCGGCGGAGGCATGATTTCGGGCACCTGCCTGACGACGTCGTCGATCGCGTCCGACGTGCGGATCTATGCCGCCGAGCCGGAACAGGCCGATGATGCCTATCGCAGTTTCAAGGCGGGCCACATCATTGCCTATGACGCGCCGGACACCATTGCGGACGGCCTCAAGGTGCCGCTCAAGGACAACACTTGGCACTATGTGCAGAAATACGTGACGGACATTCTGACCGCTTCCGAGGGTGAGATTATTGCGGCCATGAAACTGACCTGGAAGCGGATGAAAATCGTCATCGAACCCAGCTGCGCAGTGCCGTTGGCGACAATTCTGAAGAACCCCGAGGTGTTTCGCGGTCGCCGCGTTGGCGTCATCATTACCGGCGGCAACGTCGATCTGGACAAGCTGCCCTGGATGTAGGGGCGAAGGGAGTAAGACGATGAAAGATATGTCAGAATACGAGGTCGGTTACGACATTCCGGCGGCAATTGGAATGGACGAGGCCGACATCCAGACGCCCTGCCTGATCCTTGATCTGGACGCGCTGGAGCGGAATATCAAGAAGATGGGCGACTATGCAGCGGCGCACGGGATGCGCCACCGCAGCCACGGCAAGATGCACAAATCCGTCGACGTGCAAAAGCTTCAGGAGCGCCTGGGTGGCGCGATCGGGGTCTGCTGTCAGAAGGTATCCGAGGCTGAGGTGTTCGTGCGCGGCGGGATCAGGGACGTGCTGGTTTCCAATCAGGTGCGCGATCCGGCCAAGATCGACCGACTTGCGCGTCTGCCCAAGTTGGGATCGCGGATCATCGTCTGTGTCGATGACATCGCCAATGTCGCCGATCTGTCGGCGGCGGCGCAAAGACACGGCACGCAACTGGACTGTCTTATCGAAATCGACTGCGGCGCTGGGCGCTGCGGGGTAGTAACTACCGCCGCAGTGGTCGACATCGCAAAGGCTATCGTTGCCGCCGACAATCTGTCCTTCAGCGGCATCCAAGCCTATCAGGGGGCGATGCAGCACATTGACGGCTATGCCGACCGCAAGGCCAAGCTGGATGCGGCGATTGCACAGGTCAAAGATGCAGTGAACGGATTGACGGCCGAAGGCATTGGCTGCGATCTGGTTTCTGGCGGTGGCACCGGCAGTTACTATTTCGAAAGCAATTCAGGGGTTTACAATGAACTTCAGTGCGGCTCTTACGCCTTCATGGACGCTGACTATGGCCGGATTCTGGACAAGGATGGCACGCGGATCGACCAGAGCGAATGGGAAAACGCGTTGTTCATCCTGACCAGCGTGATGAGTCACGCCAAGGCCGACAAGGCGATCGTCGACGCGGGCCTCAAGGCGCAGTCGGTGGATAGCGGCCTGCCGGTCATCTTTGGCCGCACGGACGTGAAATACGTCAAATGCAGCGACGAACACGGGGTGATCGAAGACCCGCAGGGCGCGTTGAAAGTCAACGACAAGCTGCGATTGATCCCCGGCCACTGCGACCCGACCTGCAACGTGCATGACTGGTATGTCGGGGTCAGGAACGGCAAGGTCGAAACCCTGTGGCCGGTCTCGGCACGCGGCAAGGCGTTTTAAGCGATGTTCATCGTTCCCGAAAGTGCCATCGCCTCGCTTGTCACGGCCGAGGCGGCGTTCGCAGCTGTCGAATCCGTCTTTGCCGCGATGGCGCGCGACGACGCCTACAACTTTCCCGTGGTCCGCGAGGCTTTGGGGGAGGGGCGGCAATACGGTTTCAAATCGGGGTTGGACCGGGCCGGCAAGGTTTTGGGTGTCAAGGCTGGCGGCTATTTCCCCGGCAATGCCGACAGGGGGATGATCAACCACCAGTCGACGATTTTTCTTTTCGATCCTGATACCGGCGTGCCGACAGCGATGGTGGGGGGCAATCTGTTGACGGCGCTGCGCACGGCGGCATCGTCAGCGATTTCCATCGACCGACTGGCGCGCAGGGATGCAAAGGTGTTAGGTATGGTCGGGGCCGGGCATCAGGCGACTTTCCAGTTACGCGCCGCGGCGCGGGTGCGTGATTTCGACCGCGTCGTCGCGTGGAACCCTCACGCCGAGATGTTGCCAAAACTGGCGGCGGTGGCTGCTGAACTGGGTCTGGCGTTCGCAGCTGTCAGTCAAAAGGAATTGGCCGCGCAAGCGGATGTGATCATCACGATAACAAGTGCTTACGAACCATTATTGATGCGCGACTGGATCACGCCCGGGACTCATATCGCCTGCATGGGAACCGATACCAAGGGCAAGATGGAGGTTGATCCGACCCTGGTCGCCGCCGCGACTGTTTTTACCGATGAAGTCGCCCAATCGGTCAGCATCGGCGAGGCGCAACATGCGGTGGCACAGGGGCTGATCAGGGCCGACGCGATCACGCCGATCGGCGCGGTGATTGTCAAGGGGCATCCGGGGCGGACGTCGGCAGATCAGATCACGCTCTTTGATGGTACGGGTGTCGGGTTGCAGGATCTCGCCGTCGCGTCGGTCGCGGCGCGGGCGGCGATGGCAAACGGAATGGCGCAGCAGGTCGTTCTCTGACTTCTGCCGGAGGCTTCTGCGCCTGCAAATCGTGCCGTCTCGCGTTGGTCAGATCGCTGTCTGCATCCGATAGCTCGGCGCATAGGCAAGCCGCACAAGGGTAATCGGTGCCGGTCCGTTCCAGGTGGTGCGCTCAACGATGAACAGGGCGCTGCCGGGGCGGCAGCCAAGGTGCGTCGCCTCGGCCCCAGTTGCGGCGGCTGCAGAAAAAGCAATGTCGCCGTGGGTGAACGGAGCATTCGCAACAAGCCAGGCGTTCGCGGTTTCCTGCGTCAGGTCGACGTCGCGAATCCCCGGCACAACGGCCGTGTTGACCCAGCGATCCTCGAACACATACGGGGCGGCGTCGGCGGTATGCAGCGCTATCAGATGGAGCAGGGGTCGCGCCCCGGTACCGAGTTGGGCCCGCACTGGTGCTGGCGGGCGGGCCTCGGACCGGACCAGCAGCGTATAGCCGTGCCGCAGGCCGCGCGCTACAACTTCGGCGCTGATCAGTGGAATGCTGAGCGTCGCCTTGCGCACCGGATGCAGCGCCACCCGGGTACCGGCGCGGCGGCGACGGTCAAGGAGTCCTGCCTCGGCCAGCACCCGCAATGCGCGGTTCACGGTCGCACGGGCACAACCGAATTCTGTCGCCAGATCGGCCTCGTTGGGGATTGCGCAGCCGGGTGGCCATTCGCGCGCATGGATGCGGCGCAGCACCTCGTCGTGCACTGTCTGCCAGGAGTTGAACTGGGGCGCGGTCACAGCACGTCCCGCAGGCGGGACATCGTGCGTCGGTAGGCGGCGGTGATCGCGTTGCGCGCAACATGTCGCCCATCGCGCACCTGATGTCGCCCAGCAGACCAGACATCACAGACCATCCGGTCGTCGCCGGCAAATATCCATGCATCCAGCACGGCGTCGCCTTGTCGCCCGTCAAGATCGACATGTGACGCATCAAGGGCCAGCAGGTCGGCCCATTCCCCTGTCGCGATCACGCCCTTGCCGCGACTGGCCGCCTGTGCGCCGCCCGCTGCGGTGCCGCCGAACAGCCGCCGACCGGTGGACAGATCGGGAATGGCAAGGGCGGCGCGTGAGTGGTCGCGCAGCCGCTGCGAATATTCGAGCGTACGCAGTTCTTCGGCCAGAGCGATGCGAATGTTGCTGTCGGACCCGATACCGAACCTGCCGCCGTTTTCCAGCCAGCGCAGGCCGTCAAAGATGCCATCGCCAAGACTGCTTTCGGTGATCGGGCAAAGGCCCGCGATGGCGCCCGTCGCCGCCAGGCCCTTGGTTTCATGCGGTTCCATCTGGGTGCAATGGATAAGGCACCAGCGCGGATCGACCTGGATATTGTCGAGCATCCATTCTACCGGCCGCGCGCCCCAGGCTGCAAGCACTTCGTCGACTTCGGCGATCTGTTCGGCCAGATGCATGTGGATCGAGCCGGTGCCGATGCCGGTGATCGCCGCCAGATCGTCGCGCCCGGTCGCCCGCAACGAATGCGGGGCGACGCCGATGGCGGTGTCGGCGGGCAGGGGAAGCAGCGCTTTTTCGGTGGCCTGCCAAAGCCTTGCGAACCGGTCCGGGTCGTTGCCGAACCGGATCTGCCCCTGACCCAGCGGGCGTCGGTCGCAACCGCCGAACTGGTAGTGCACAGGCAGCAGGGTCAGTCCAATTCCGCTGTCTGCGGTCGCCGCTGCGATCCGCGCCGACATTTCGGAAATGTTGTCATAAGGTTGCCCGCCTGGTTGGTGATGCAGATAGTGAAATTCGACGTTGGTGGCATAGCCCGCTTCGAGCATTTCCATCTGTACGAAGGTGGTGATGGCCTGCACATCGTCCGGCGTCAGTTGGTCAAGAAAGCGGAACATCAATTGCCGCCAGGTCCAGAAACTGTCGTGCGGATTTGGGCCGCGCCGTTCGGTCATCCCGGCCATCGCCCGCTGGAACGCGTGACTGTGCAGGTTCGCGGGCGCGGGCAGAACGACGCCGCAGCGGGTGCCTGCGGCCTTCTGTCCAGGCGAGACGTCAACGATCCGCGCGCCAGCAATGTCGATGCGGACATCCTGTGCCCAGCCATCTGCAAGCAATGCCTGTTGCGCCCAGATTGTCGTCATGTACATCGCCTTGACAGGGGTTATATGTGCATACATATTGCCGATAAATCGACACTTATCAAGCGAGTCGTTCGGGATGATCCTGACCAATGCCAGCGTCGCGACGATGACCCCGGATATCCCCTATGGCCTGATCCGCGATGCGGCAGTGGTGGTCGAGGATGGGCTGATCGCCTGGGTCGGGCCGATGGCCGACGTGCCCGCAGGCGACATGCACGACGTCGGCGGCCGCCTGATCACCCCGGCACTGATCGATTGCCATACCCATATCGTTCACGGCGGCAACCGGGCGGTGGAATTCGAGATGCGCCTGAACGGGGCCAGTTACGAAGAAATTGCGCGGGCCGGCGGCGGGATCGTTGCGACGGTGACTGCGACAAGGGAGGCAGATGACGCTGAACTTTTGAAAAGTGCCCTGAAACGGGTTGACGCGATGATCGCCGCGGGCGTGGCAATGATCGAGGTCAAGTCGGGCTATGGGCTCGACCAGGACACCGAAATCAGGATGCTGCGGGTTGCCCGGATGATTGCCGAACAGCGCCCTATCCGGGTGTTGACGACGTATCTTGGGGCGCATGCGGTGCCCAAGGACATGGCGGCAGACGCCTATATCGACGATATTTGCATCCCGACCTTGCGGGCCGCCCATGCTGCCGGGCTGGTTGATGCGGTGGACGGCTTTGCCGAACGCATTGCCTTTGATCTGAATCAGATAGGGCGCGTCTTTGATGTCGCGCTTGAACTTGGTTTGCCGGTGAAACTGCATGCCGAACAGTTATCGCACATGGGTGGTGCGGCCTTGGCAGCGCGATACGGCGCGCTGTCGGCGGATCATCTGGAATATGCGACCGAAGCCGATGCGACGGCGATGGCACAGGCGGGTAGCGTGGCGGTGATCCTGCCCGGCGCATTTTATACCTTGCGGGAAACCCAACAGCCGCCAATCGCGGCGTTTCGTGAATGTGGGGTGCCGATGGCGCTGGCAACTGACTGCAACCCCGGTTCGTCACCGCTGACGTCCCTGCTGCTGACGATGAACATGGGCTGCACGCTGTTCCGCATGACGCCCTTGGAAGCCTTGGCCGGGGTCACGATCCACGCCGCCCGCGCCCTCGGTTTGTCCGATTGCGGCAGCATCGCGCCCGGTTTGCGGGCCGATCTGGCGGTCTGGGATGTCGATCACCCGGCAGAGCTGGCCTATCGGATCGGTTTCAACCCTCTACATGCCCGCATTTTCGGAGGCGTATTTTGACCGTGACCCTGACCCCCGGTGCCGCAACGCTTGCGCAACTGGAAAGCATCTGGCGGAAAGGCCACGCGGTGACGCTGGACCCATTGGCCCGGCGGGCCATCGACGCGGCGGCGGCGCTGGTGCGCAAGGCGTCGGAAGGCGGCGATGCGGTCTATGGCGTCAATACCGGGTTCGGTAAACTGGCTTCAGTCAAGATAGCGGCCAAAGACACCCAGAAATTGCAACGCAACCTGATCCTGTCGCATTGTTGCGGGGTGGGCGATGCGCTGGACGAACCGACG
>JBBKXP010000325.1:0-15360 GCA_037969545.1 Paracoccaceae bacterium
TCCCCAGGGGGTTGGGCGCGTTGGGCGTTGACGAGTCACGACTGGACGAATTGACCGAAATGGCTTTGCAAGACCCCAGCGTTGGCGGCAACCCGGTGGTGATGACGCGCGAAAACACCCGGGCGCTGTTCGATGCGGCGATGTAGCGTCCAGAGATTGCCGAACCCGCATGGCCTATGCGTCTGGTCACCACGGGTGGCGCACATCTTGGCGCAAAGGGGAAGATGCCTCCAAGGCTGCAGAACGTTCCGATTCCGAAGAAACCTGAACCGCTCTAAGGATCAAATCGACGTTTGAATCCGTGTTTTATTTGTCGCCATCGTCAAAGAACGGAGTCATCTGCGCAACGATCACTGAATTTTCATTCAGCGCCTGCTGCATCAGCGCCCTTTCGTCGTTGTCGATGTCGTGCCCGTCAGCCAGCCGTTCGTCCAGCGTGCCATAGCCGCTGACATCCAGCGGGTTCATGTCGGCCTGCTTTAGAATCGCGACGCTTTCGCGCACCGCCTCGGCCTCGTCAACGCCAGAGGCATAGATCATCAGGGCCGCCCCGGTCGCCCCGTCGGGCAAACCATCGCCGGTCTTGCGTCCGACCTCGATCAACAGGGTATAGACCTGTTGACGGCTCGGTTTCTTTACCCTGGGGGGTTTGGCCTGGTCACTCATGGCGTCTCTTTTATGCGCAGCCGACCGGAACCGAAAGTGCCGAGGATTGCCGGATGCCAGAATCGATCTATGATCTAACTAACGGCCCATTGCCGAAGGATACGCTCATGCCCTCCCGCCGCCACGCTATCGGCCTCGGCCTGTCGACGCTTTTTACGGGCCTCGTCGGCCCGGCCCGCGCCCAGACATTCCAGCGCGGCCCGACGCAATACATCGCGGCGCTGGGCGACAAGACCGCGACGTCGGGCGACGATGCCGCGACCTGGGGGTTCTGGGCGGTCGATCCGGGCCCGCGCGGGGTGCTGATCCGCCACTTTGGCGACCTGATGGCCAATGGCGGCACCGCCCCCGATGGCTGGCAGTTCGACCCATCGGCATGGTGGCTCGAAGAGCACGGGCTGATGATGGAGGCACCCAGCTTTCCCTTGCCCGCCGGAAATTACGTGGTGACGGGTGGCCGCGAGGTGACATCGGTGCTGACCGTGCAAGCCCCCGACGCGCAGGGAAATCAAGTCTGGAGCCTTGCCGACGACGACAGCATCTATGACGTTACCCACCTGCGCTGCCGCGCCGCAGTCTACACCGCTGCCGAGGGTGCAACTTGCAATCCGCAAGACACCAACCTCAACGTGTTTCCGTTGACGCCAGAGGTAGCCATGCCTGCCGTCACCGGGTGCAGCAAGCAGGACTATCAGGTTTTGATCGTCATCGGCATGATGGTCGACGGCTGACCGGTCAGCTTCTGACTTGCCGCCAGCCCCAGATCAGGATGCAGGCACCGACAAGGCCGACGATCAGTTGCGGGATCCAGGCGTCAGCGGCGTAGATGCCGAAAATGCTCAGGATGAGGTTAAGCACAACCGCGCCGATAATTCCCAGAATGATGTTAGTCAGCAATCCGGTGTCGACCTTCATGATCATGCTGGCAATCCAGCCTGCCAATCCGCCGACGATGATTGCGCCGATGATTCCGATACCCATAATATGTCCCTTCCCGCTTTGTGCAGACCCGGTTCAACCGATTGACCCGGCATTCGGTTCCCTGAAAACCGTCAGTCGCGCAGCAATTCGTTGATTCCGGTCTTGCTGCGGGTCCGTTCATCGACCCGTTTGACGATCACCGCGCAATACAAATTCACCCCGCCCGAGGGCATCGACCCGTCGACGACGACGGAATAGGGCGGCACCTCGCCAAACGGGACCTCGCCGGTGGCGCGATCGACGATCTTGGTCGACTGGCCGATGAACACGCCCATGCCAAGGACCGATCCTTCGCGCACGATGCAGCCTTCGACGACTTCCGACCTGGCCCCGATGAAACAGTTGTCTTCGATGATCGTTGGCCCGGCCTGCATCGGTTCCAGGACGCCGCCAATGCCGACACCGCCCGACAGATGGACGTTCTTGCCGATCTGGGCGCATGACCCGACTGTCGCCCAACCGTCGACCATCGACCCTTCGTCGACATAGGCGCCGACGTTGACGAAGGACGGCATCAGGACGACGTTCTTGCCGATGAAAGCCGACCGCCGGACAATCGACCCCGGCACCGCACGAAACCCGGCCGTCCGCCACTCGTTTTCGCCCCAGCCATCGAATTTCGAGGGCACCTTGTCCCACCAGGTCGCAGCCCCGTTGCCGCCCGGAATGACCGCCATGTCGTTCAGCCGGAACGACAAGAGCACCGCTTTCTTTGCCCATTGGTTGACGTGCCAGTCGTTCCCGCGCTTTTCCGCAACCCGCAATGCGCCTTTGTCCAGCGCGTCCAGCGTCGCCGCGACCGCCTCGCGCACGTCGCCCTTGGTCGCGGGGGTGATACCGTCGCGGGCCTCCCATGCGGCTTCGATGGCGGTCTCGAGGGTGGCGTTTGACATCAGATCACTCCGGGTTGACTTTGGGCAAGCGTTCCCGCGGGCTATAGCCGCAATAACGCCAAAAGCGCAATGCGAAGGACGAGCAGATGAAAGACGACCACCGCCGCCACCCGATGCGCCATTCCGGGCAGGACCGCGAGACGGCGCGCCTCATCCCCGACACGGCCCAGACACGGTCGCCCACCTACCGGCTGGCATTTGCGGACGACGAATTCCTGTGCCGCGAGGAACTGCGCCCGGTGCGCCTTCAACTCGAACTGCTCAAGGCCGAAATGGCGATGGACGCGGCGGGGATCAGATCAACCATCGTGCTGTTCGGCGGCGCACGGATTCCCGATCCGGCGAACAAGGCCACTGCGCGGACGCAGGCCCTGACCGATCTGTCGAAATATTACGACGAGGCTCGCAAGTTTGCCCGGATGATCACCGATACGTCGCTGGCGGATGGCGGTTTGGACAACGTCATCGTCACCGGTGGCGGCCCCGGCGTGATGGAGGCGGGCAATCGCGGGGCGATGGACGCGGGCGGCAAGTCGATCGGGCTGAACATCGTGCTGCCGCATGAACAGGCCCCGAACGAATACGTGACGCCGGAACTCTGTTTCAATTTTCACTACTTCGCCATCCGCAAGATGCATTTCCTGATGCGGGCCAAGGCGGTGACGATCTTTCCCGGCGGTTTCGGCACGCTGGACGAAATGTTCGAGGCGCTGACCCTGATCCAGACCGGCCGCATGGCGCGGGTGCCTTTCCTGCTTTTCGGGCGAGCGTTCTGGGAAAACATCATCAACTGGAAGGGTCTGGCCGAGGCCGGGACGATTTCCGCCGAAGACCTTGACCTGTTCCGCTTTGTCGAAACCGCCGAAGAGGCGGTCGCGGCGATCCAGACCTGGGATGGCGCTGGACAGAAACGCAGTGCCATTCCGGGGCGATGATCAGGGCATTCACCATTGTTGCCATGCTGGTTGCCGGCCCGGCGCTGGCCCTGGAGTTTTTTGGCTATGCCGCCGTCGCCTGCAATCTGGACGACCCGTTTGATCGGACTGACAAGACCGACTACGGCGACGAAATGGCAGGCTGGACCAATGCCAACATGGTCTGCCTGCCAGATGACTCGGCCCTGTGGGTGGACCATATCAGGCGGGCCGTGGCGCAATACCGTCCGATCCTGCTGGTCGAACCGGCGTTTTACTTTGGTCCTGACCGTCCCGGCCCGGACAGCGATGCGGCCCGCCAGTTGTGGCGCATGGTCGGCGATGCGATCGTGGCCAGTCGCGTCGATCCGGGCCGGATCATCTTTTATCTGGCCGACGAACCGACCCTGCGCGGCGTGCCTCCGGCACAGATCGACACCGCAGAGGCGATGATTCGTGGCCGCTTTCCTGCCGCAGAAATCATGCTGATCGAGGCTTATCATGCCGAGGGTCTGCCCGATATTCCCGCCAGTATCAGTCTGTGGGGTTTTGACGCTATTACCATTTCCGATCCGCTTGCAGAACCGCTCTACGCCGCCTACGTCGCCTTCCGCGCCGCGCTGCGCCCGGGTCAGCGCCTTGTGCTGGTGCTGGACGCCAATCACACGCCTTATCATGCCGCCGGCGGGATCAGCCTTGCGCAGATGGGCGACGTGGCTCTTGCCTACGAGCGGTTGGCCGCAACGTTGCACGATGTGGCTGGGATGATTGGCTATACCTATACGGGCGGTATCGACAACGACGCGGAACGCGGCCTGCGCGACATGCCCCAGACAGTGCAGGACACCCATCATGCGATGGGGCGACGGTTGCTGGGGTTGCCGTGATCCGCGCTCTGGTCCTTGCGTTTTTGGCGACCACGGCGCAGGCCGACCCGCTGCTGTCGATCGCCGGAACGATGGACGCGCGCGGCGATTACGACGTGATGCTGGATCAACTGGACGCTGCCCAAGCCGATGCGACATCGCTGAGTCTGTTCTGGGACGAGATGGAAATCGACGGGGCCTATGCGCCGCCGTTCGACTGGCCTGCGATTTCCAATCTGGTCTATCCGGGGCGCGACTTGCAGGCGCAGCTGATGATCTCGGTTATTGACACGGTCGCCGACAGGCGGCCCGCCGACCTGCGCGACCTGAGCTATGATGATCCTGCGGTGATCACACGGTTCAGCGCATTTCTCACAGAAGTACTGAACCGGATGCCCGCCGTTGCGCTGACCAGCATCGGGATCGGAAATCGCGGCCTCTCGCTGTGCTCGAACGCGATTTTCGATCCTCTTGTTACCAAGCGAACCTGATCCGCACTAAAGTCCGGCAGCCATCGGCACATCCAGCCCCTGCATTGGCGGGCGATCCGGTTCGCGCACCGCCTGCATCGCGGCCTGTGCCAGAAAGGCCCCCGCCTGCCCGACATCTTCGTTCAGCGCGATGATGCCGGACCGGAACATGTGAAGGAACGGGATCGCCTCCTTGGCGAAAACATCGATGTCGGCGCCGACGACCCGGCCGGCCATTTCCAGCCCGACGACAGCCGCCATTGCCGCCGAGGTCGACGAACAGATGATCGCATCGATCGCGGGATCGGCGATCATCAGATCGGCGATCGCCTGTTTGACGAACTGATTGCCATCATCGCTGGTGACGCCGGGGGCAATGCGCAGTTCGACGCCGGTCGCCGCCGCCGCCGCCAGTGCACCGTCGCGCATGTTCTGGGCATAGTTCTGGTCCATCGGCGGCGCCACCAGCAGAATCCGCCGACGTTGCCGCGCCGCAAGGGTCTGCACGCCAATCCAGCCAAATGCGGTATTGTCATAGTCGAAGTACGGATGCCTGTCGGACCACATCGTCCGCCCGTGGGTGACAAAGGGAAATTGACGCGCCATCAGGTAGGCGACGCGCGGATCTGCCGGCTGCGTCTGGTTAAAGATCACGGCATCGGCGGACCCGGTTTCAACGATATAGCGGATCGGCTTCATGATGTCGTCATCGGGGAAATACGGCGTGACGATCATATGGTAGGGCGTGTTCTGCAAGGCGCCGGCGATGGATGAAATCAACCGGGCGGTATGGTTCATCACATCGTGTTCGGTCGACAGCACAAGGCTGATCACATTGGTGCGCCCGGTGCGCAGACGCACCCCGGCGCGATTCGGGACATAACCGATTTCGGCGGCGATCCGGCGGATCAGTTTCTTGGTCTCGGCACCGATATCGGGGGCATCGTTCAGGGCGCGGCTGACGGTCGGCACAGCCAGCCCGCTGAGCAGCGAGATCGTCTTGAGCGTCGGCTTTTCACGTCGCAACGCCGAAGACGTGGTGAGGTCGGCGGTGTTATCTTTGCGGGCCACGGCCACTCACGCCTTCCCTGATTGTCCCTACCTGACGATGCATCTGGCACCCCAAGCGAACGGATATTTCGCTGTCCATCACAACTATGTTTCAAAATTACTTGCAAGGCCTTTCTAAAACGATATAGATTTTTCTACAACGATTTAGAACCAGGGAGGAAAGAATCGTGAATCTGACAACAAAACTGCTGGCCGCGACGGCGCTTGTTAGCGCAACCAGCGTTGGCGCGACCGAACTTGAGGTCATGCACTGGTGGACGTCGGGCGGCGAAGCCAACGCTGTCTCAAAGCTTGCCGAAGCCTGGGACGCGACCGGAAACACATGGATCGACGGTGCGATCGCCGGTGGCGGCGACACCGCCCGTCCGATCATGGTTTCGCGCATCATCGGGGGTGATCCGCCCGCCGCGTTCCAGTTCAACCACGGCCGTCAGGCAGAAGAACTGATCGAGGCCGGACTGCTGATGGACCTGACCGATGTCGCCGAGGCCGAAGGCTGGAAAGATATCGTCAACCCGCCGTCCCTGTTGGACGCCTGCACGTTTGAGGGCAAGGTCTACTGCGCGCCGATCAACATCCATTCGTGGCAGTGGATGTGGCTGTCGGATGCCGCCTATGCCAAGGCCGGCGTGCCGGTTCCCACCAACTGGGAAGAATTCACCGCGACGGCCCCGCAGTTGCAGGCCGCCGGAATCACCCCGCTGGCGATGGGCGGTCAGTCCTGGCAACAGAACGGCGCCTTTGGCGTGATGTCGCTGGCGCTGGCCGGTCAGGATGCTTGGCTAGCCGTCAACAAGGACAAGGACGAAACCGTCGTCATGGGCCCGGAATACACCAAGGTGTTCGAGGCCTTCGGTGCGGCGCGTGAACTGTCGGCCGGCCTGAACGTCCAGGACTGGAACCAGGCGACCGCCGCCGTGATCGCCGGCACCGCCGGGGCGCAGATCATGGGCGACTGGGCACAGGGCGAATTCGCCATGGCCGGTCAGGTTGCGGGGACCGATTACGAATGTCTGCCCGGTCTGGGCGATATCGCCATCCTCGACACCGGCGGCGACGCGTTCTACTTCCCGGTCCTGAGCGATCCGGAAAAGACCGCCGCCCAGAAAGAACTGGCCGCACTGCTGTTGTCGCCTGCGGTTCAGGTGTCGTTCAACTCGGCCAAAGGATCGTTGCCGATCCGGGGTGACGTTGACCTGACGACGGTGAACGAATGCACCCAAAAGGGGCTCGACCTTCTGGCTGCGGGCAAGGTCGTTCCCGCCGGGACCGAACTTTTGTCGCCGGATACCGTGACCCAGCTCAACGATCTGATGACCGAGTTCTGGAACACGCCGGCGATGACCCCGGCCGAGGTCCAGCAGCAGTACGCCGACATCATCGCTTCGGCTGACTGACCCATCACCGACAAGACCTGGATGGGCCCCACACCGGGGCCCATTCCGTCCCCGCCGGGACGTTTGCCCGTTTTGCCAAGGGAAACGCGATGAGCATCACCGACCCCAACGACAGGGCACCCGCGACATCGGGGCGCAGGCCCATCCGCCTGCTCAGGAACCCGATGGCCAAGCTGGCGTCGATCCCGATGATCTTTACCGCCATGGTAATCTTTCTGGGCGGCACCGTCTGGACGGTCGTCTATTCCTTTACAAGTTCGGGGTTGCTGCCCCGCCTGAACTGGGTCGGCCTCGCGCAATACGAACGCCTGTGGAGCAGCCGCAAGTGGATCGTCTCGATCGAAAACCTGGCGATCTACGGTATATTCTCGCTAATCGGCACCCTCGTCGTCGCCTTTACGCTGGCCGCCCTGCTCGATCGCAAAATCCGGGGCGAGGACACGTTTCGCACCATATTCCTGTATCCTTTCGCCCTGTCCTTCATCGTCACCGGGTTGGTCTGGCAATGGATTCTGAACCCCGATCTGGGGCTGCAGCACGTTGTGCGCGATCTGGGCTGGACCAGCTTCAATTTTGACCCGCTGAACAACCCCAACATCGTGATGTTCGGCCTGCTGATCGCCGGGTTGTGGCAGGGGACCGGGCTTATCATGTGCATCATGTTGGCCGGTCTGCGCGGCATCGACGAAGACATCTGGAAGGCGGCGCGGGTCGACGGGATCGGCACGGTCAAGACCTACCTGCGGATCATCATTCCGATGATGCGGCCGGTTTTCGTGACTTCGCTGGTGCTGATCGGCGCCGGCATCGTCAAGCTCTACGATCTGGTCGTCGCGCAGACCAGCGGCGGGCCGGGAATCAGTTCCGAGGTGCCGGCGAAATACGTCATGACGGCAATGTTCGGTGGCCAGAATCTGGGTCAGGGATTTGCCGCCTCGACCATGATGCTGGTGACGGTCATCATCATCCTGATCCCCTGGGCCTATCTCGAGTTCGGGGGCAAAAAGCATGGCTGAATCCGGAACCCTTGCCACCGTCGTCGCCACCGATGCCGCTCGCGACGATCTGAACGGCCCGCGCGGCGCGCGTCCCAAACGGGCGCTGAGTCGGACCAACATCATGGTCTATGGCACGCTGATCATCGTCGCCATCTACTATGCCCTGCCGCTTTACGTGATGATCGTGACCTCGCTCAAGGGAATGCCGGAAATCCGCATGGGCAACATCTTTTCCCCGCCGATGGAGATCACATTCCAACCCTGGGTCAAGGCATGGTCACAGGCCTGCACCGGCATCAACTGCGATGGGTTGAGCAGGGGGTTCTTCAACTCTGTCCGAATCCTGATCCCTTCGGTCATCATCTCCATCGCGGTGGCCTCGGTGAACGGCTACGCCCTGTCGATGTGGAAATTCAAAGGGTCCGAGGCGTTCTTTACGATCCTGATGATCGGTGCCTTCATCCCCTATCAGGTCATGCTTTACCCCATCGTCATTCTGCTGCGCGAGGCGGGTCTTTACGGGTCGATCTCGGGACTGGTCCTGGTCCATGTCGCATTCGGGATGCCGATCAACACCTTGCTGTTCCGCAACTACTTTTCATCCTTCCCCGAAGAACTGTTCAAGGCGGCGCGAGTCGACGGGGCCGGGTTCTGGGCGATCTTCTTTCGGATCATCCTGCCGATGTCGCTGCCGATCTTTGTGGTCGCGCTGATCATTCAGGTGACGGGGATCTGGAACGATTTCCTGTTCGGCGTCACCTACATTTCCAGCCCCGACCGCTATCCGATGACCGTGCAGTTGAACAACATCGTCAACTCGGTTCAGGGGGTCAAGGAATACAACGTCAACATGGCCGCGACCCTGCTGACCGGGTTGGTGCCGCTGTTCATCTACTTCGTGTCAGGCAAACTTTTCGTCCGTGGCATCGCCGCCGGCGCAGTCAAAGGGTGATCCACATGACCTCGGAAAACTATTCGGTTCAGATCAAGAACCTCGATCTGGCCTTTGGTGCAGTCAAGGTTTTGCGCAACCTGAACCTGGATATCGGCGAGGGCGAGTTTCTGGTTTTGCTGGGGTCGTCCGGCTGCGGCAAATCCACCCTGCTGAACTGCATCGCCGGGTTGCTGGAGCCGACTGACGGACAGATCTGGATCAAGGGCCAGAACGTGACCTGGGAAGAACCCAGTAAGCGGGGCATCGGCATGGTGTTCCAGTCCTACGCGCTTTACCCGCAGATGACCGTGCAGGGAAACCTCGCCTTCGGCCTGAAGAACGCCCGGGTGCCCAAGGACGAGATTGCAAAACGGATCGCCCGCGCCGCTGGCGTGTTGCAGATCGAACCGTTGTTGCAGCGCAAACCCGGGGCGCTGTCGGGCGGCCAGCGGCAACGGGTCGCCATCGGCCGGGCGCTGGTACGTGACGTCGACGTGTTCCTGTTCGACGAACCCCTGTCAAACCTTGACGCCAAACTGCGCGCCGATCTGCGTGTCGAGATCAAGCGACTGCATGAACAACTGCAAAACACCATGATCTACGTCACCCACGACCAGATCGAGGCGATGACGCTGGCCGACCGGATCGCCATCATGAAGGGCGGCAACATCATGCAGTTGGGCACGCCCGACGAGATCTATAACCAGCCGCAGAATTTGTATGTCGCCGATTTCATCGGCTCGCCGTCGATGAATTTCATCGAGGGGCAATTCGAAAAGGGCGCATTTCGCAAGGGCGACCTGAATCTGCCGCTGACCGGCTACGCCTTTGCGGCCCCGCAGACCGCTGATCGGCCGGCGACGATCGGTATCCGCCCCGAACATGTGGTGACCGGCGAACTGGTTGCCAACGCGCCGATCAAGATCGATGTGCAGGTCGATCTGGTTGAACCGATGGGGTCCGATACACTCGTCTGGGCCAAGGTCGCCGGTCAGGATTTCCGCATCCGTATGGATGGACAGGCGCGGGTGCGAACCCGCGATTCGTTACAGATCGGTATTGACCCGTCGCGGTCGTCGCTGTTCGACACCAAGACCGAGGCACGCCTGTAATCATGAACCTGTTCATCGAACTTGGCGGGCAGTGGACCCTGACCGATGCAGACGGACGTTACCGCTGCGACATCGTTTTGCCGGGGGATGCGATTTCGGCACTGCATGATGCCGGACTGATCCCCGACCCCTACTGGGGCCGCAACGAATACGATCTGCGCTGGATTAGCCAGCGGCGCTGGACACTGAGCCGGACCGTTACGCTGGACAACCCCGATGTGGTGCTGGTCTTGTCGGAACTGGATACGCTTGCGACGGTGCGCTGGAACGGCGTCACGGTTCTGGATTGCGCCAACGCTTTCCGCCGCTACCGCGCTGATCTGACCGGCCTGGCAACCAAAGGCGAAAACCGGGTCGAGATCGACTTTTCGCCGCTGACCGAAGCGATCGACGCGCAGCAGGCGGCGCAACCCTTTCCGATTCCATATAGCAAGAACTGCCCGATCCCGAACGGCAACATGATCCGCAAACCGGCCTGCGATTTCGGTTGGGACTGGAATATCGCGCTGGCGCCCTTTGGCCTTTATGGCGATATCCGGCTGGAACCTGCGGCGGTGGCGCGGATTGACCGGTTGGCCATCGCGCAGGACCACGGCGATGCCGCCGTCACCCTGCGCGTGACGGTTCACGCGACCCATGCCGAAGCGATCGAGGCGGTAGTTGAATTTGGCGGCACCCGCGCGGTGGCCCGCATCGGGGACGGTCGGGCGGATGTGGCGATCACGGTTGAAAACCCCGACCTGTGGTGGCCGGTGGGTCTGGGCGATCAAACCTTGCACGACCTGACGGTGACGGTCGGCGACGCGCGGGAATCCCGCCGGATCGGTCTGCGCAAGATGGAGCTGATCACCGAAAAAGACGCCGCCGGCCTTGGATTCAAGTTCCGCATCAACGGGCACGATACTTTTGCCCGTGGTGCAAACTGGATTCCCGCCGATGCATTGGCGGGGCAGATCACGGTGGAAAAGACCCGCGCCCTGCTGCAATCCGCCGTCGATGCCAACATGAACATGATCCGCGTCTGGGGCGGCGGCCGCTATGAACCGACATGGTTCTATGACCTTTGCGACGAGATGGGCCTGCTGGTCTGGCAAGATTTCATGTTCGCCTGCAACATCTATCCCTCGACCCCCGATTTCCTGTCTGAAGTGCGGGCCGAGGTCGCCGACAACGTCGCCAGGATGCACCACCATGCCTGTATCGCGCTCTGGTGCGGCGACAACGAACTGGTCGGGGCGCTGTCGTGGTATGACGTGACGCGGGGCGACCGCGACCGCTATCTGGTCAACTACGACCGGCTGAACCGCTGTATCGAGGACGCGCTGCGCGAAACCGACCCCGGCGCGATCTGGTGGCCGTCCAGCCCGACGCCGGGGCCGATGTCGTTCGGGGATGCCTGGCACGACGACGCCAACGGCGACATGCATTTCTGGTCGGTCTGGCACGAAGGTCGCGATTTCGACCACTACCGCGATGTGTCGCCGCGATTCTGTTCCGAATTCGGATTCCAAAGCTATCCGTCATTGTCGGCGGTGCGCAAATTCGCCGGACCCGACGACATGAACATCGCCGCGCCGGTGCTGGAAAGCCACCAAAAGAACGCCGGCGGCAATGCCCGGATCGCCGAAACGATGTTCCGTTATTTCCGCTGGCCGGAAAAGTTCGACGATTTCGTTTACCTGTCGCAGGTCCAGCAGGGTCTGGCGATCAAGACCGCCGTGACCCATTGGCGCAGCCTGCGCCCGCATTGCATGGGCGCGCTGATCTGGCAGTTGAACGACACCTGGCCGGTCTGCAGTTGGGCCTCGCTCGACCACGGCGGCAACTGGAAACTGCTGCACCACATGGCGCGGCATTTCTTTGCGCCGGTCACGGTCAGTGTGGTGCCCTTGGGTGACGTTCTCGTGCTGCGCGGGGTCAACGACACGCGGGCGGCGGTCGGTCTGACGGTCAGCGCGATGGCCGTTGATACATCTGGCCAGACGCGGACGCTGGGGCAAGGCAAAGGGCATGTTGAGGGAACAGCCGTTGACCTGCTGGCAGTGCCGATGGCCGAACTTGCCCCGAACGAGATGCTGGCCGTGGTCTGGGAAGGGTCGGATGGCAGCAAAGGCGGTGACGTGTTTGCGCCGCGTCCTTACAAGGCCTACGACCTGCTGCCGACGAACCTGACCCACACCGCCGTGCAGGCCGATGGCAACTGGACCCTGATAATCACTGCCGGGGCGCTTGCCCACTACGTCAGTATCGAGTCTGACCTGCCGGGGCGGTTCAGCAACAACGCCTTTCACCTGTTCCCGGGGCATCCGGCAACGATCACCTTCGCCCCCGATGAGGGCGCGACAAACCCCGCCTTTGTTCTGCGCGACCTCTATTCGGCCACAACGGCCCGCCATTCCTGACCCGCCATTCCTGAAAGGACCAGTCATGACCTCGATTTCCTACCAGCTTTACTGTTCCCGCAACTTTCCGCCCTTGGTCGGCACCCTCGAGATGCTTGCCGCCGCCGGGTACAAGGAGGTCGAAGGCTACGGCGGCTTATACGACGATCTGTCGACCTTGCACGCGGTGCTTGACGCAAACGGGTTGCGGATGACGACCGGTCACTTTGGCCTCGACATGGTCGAAAACGATCCCAAGGGGGCGATCAATGTCGCCCGGACCCTGGGGATGGAGGCGGTCATCGTCCCCTACATCGCGGCCGAGGACCGTCCCACCGACGGCGCCGGATGGGCCGCCTTTGGCGTCCGTCTGGCAGACGCAGGTAAGCCGGTGCAGGACGCCGGGTTTGCCTTTGGCTGGCATAACCATGCGTTCGAATTCGATTCGTTGGGCAGTAACGATCTGCCGCTTGACCTGATCGCGGCCGCCAGTCCCGACCTCAAGCTTGAACTCGACCTTGGCTGGGTGGCGGTTGCCGGGCACGATCCGATCGCCTGGATCAACAAATATGCCGGCCGGATCATCGCCGCCCACGTCAAGGATATCGCACCCGACGGCACCGCGACCGACGAAGACGGCTGGGCTGATGTCGGCCACGGGATCATCGACTGGCAACCCATCAAGGCCGCGTTGGACGCTGCCGGGGTCAGACGCATGGTCGTCGAGCACGACAATCCCAAGGATCACAAACGCTTTGCCACCCGCTCGTTGGCGACCCTCAAGGCATTGTAAGGAGCTATCATGACCAAACTGGGCGTCGGCATCATCGGATGCGGCAACATCTCGACCACCTACCTGAAATTCGCGCCGATCTTCAAATCGCTGGCGCTGGTGGCCGTGGCTGACATCAACATGGACGCGGCCCATGCGCGGGCCGAGGAATACGGGGTGCGGGCCGAAACCGTGGCTGACCTGCTGGCGGCAGACGACATCGACGTGGTCGTCAACCTGACCGTGCCCGCAGTCCATTACGATGTGACCCGACAAATCCTTGAGGCCGGCAAGCATGCCTACTCGGAAAAACCGCTGGTGCTGTCGTTGGACGAAGGCAAGGCGCTGCGCGATCTGGCCGACAGGAAGGGCCTGCGGATCGGGTCGGCTCCCGATACGTTCATGGGCGGGGCGCACCAGTTGGCCCGCGCCGCGATCGATGCGGGCAAGATCGGCAAGATCATCGGCGGCACCTGTCACATCATGGGGCACGGGATGGAACACTGGCACCCGAACCCGGATTTCTTTTACCAGCCGGGCGGTGGCCCGATCCTTGATATGGGCCCCTATTACATCACCAACCTGATCCAGCTGATCGGCCCGGTGCGGTCAGTCAGTGCGATGACGGCAGCCACCTTTGCCAGCCGGACGATCAGCAATGGCCCGCGCAACGGCGAGACAATGCCAGTCGACACCCCGACGAACATCCACGCCCTGCTGGAATTCGCCAACGGTGCCATCGTCACCCTCGGGGCGAGTTGGGATGTCTGGAAACACGACCATCAGAACATGGAAATCTACGGGGCCGATGGCACGCTTTACGTTCCCGACCCAAACTTTTTTGGCGGCGTCGTGCAACATACCGGCAGCGACGGGGTGACGGCCGATCTGCCGGAATGGGATCACCCCTTCGGACGCCCCAATGCGAACGATGGGCCCGGCGTCGAACGTGCCAACTATCGTTGCGCCGGGCTGGCCGACATGGCAACCGCGATTGCCGAAGCGCGGCCACACCGCTGCAATATCGACCTCGCGGTGCATGTGGTGGACGTGATGACCGCGATTCTCGCATCGGGCGAAAACCGCGCCTGGGTCGAGATGACGACGACCTGCGAAAGACCCGCCGCGCTGTCGCCCGATCAGGCGCAGTCCCTGTTGGCCTGAAACGGTGTCGCCTTGATGGGTGTTGAAGATTAGCCGCCAACCCTACGCCGGCGTTTGCACGGTGGATGCATCGGGGTTGCCGGGGCGTTCAGCTCAAGACCAACCCGTTCTTGCCGGACAGTTGCGGGAAAATCGCAGCCAGCCGGTTGCGCAGCAGCGCGTCCTGCTTGCGGCGGCGACGTTCCAGCTCGCGTTCGATCGCGGCGGTGACGATGGCGTCGACCGATGTGGCATCGGTCCGGGCGATGTCTTGCAATGCGGCGCAAAGCGGCGGATCAAGACGAATGTGGGGAATGATCTGTTGCATGCGCCAACCGTCACCCGATTCTGGTAAAGGCCGGGTTAAGCACGCCGCGGCGATTTCAGGCCAGCGCCTCGTATTCGGATTCGGCCTCGGCCAGACGGTCGCGCTTGCTGTCAAACGAGCGGCCCGCGGCGGCATCCCTGATTCCTGTGCTGGCCGCAATATCTGCCCGAAACTCCTCGATCCGCTTGCGCAGGGCCATCTTGCGCAGCCCCGCATTCGGCTTTGACCGGGCCGGCACGACGAAACTGGTGCTCAGATGCCTGACCCCGAAATCGTCCGCTGTCAGCTCGGCATAAGCGAGCGGATCGATGATCGCCGCAATCTCGTGATGGAATGTCACCCGCGACGGCAGACCGACGTAGGCCGACAGGTCTTCGGCCGGATGCCGCAACTGGATCATCGCGAAACTGACGTGCATCCGCAGAGTGTAGGAC
>JBBKXP010000326.1:0-15123 GCA_037969545.1 Paracoccaceae bacterium
GCCGACAACCCGGTTATTTTCGCGATGGCCAACCCCGATCCGGAGATTACACCAGAGGAGGCACACGCCGTCCGCGCCGATGCCATCGTCGCCACGGGTCGCTCGGATTATCCCAATCAGGTGAACAATGTCCTTGGTTTTCCCTATCTGTTTCGCGGTGCGCTGGATATTCACGCCCGCGCCATCAACGACGCGATGAAGATTGCCTGTGCCGAGGCCTTGGCGGCCCTGGCCCGCGAGGAAGTGCCCGACGAGGTAGCCCTCGCCTATGGCACCAAACTGTCGTTCGGGCGCGACTACATCATTCCGACGCCGTTTGACCCCCGGCTGATCCACCGGATTCCGCCAGCCGTTGCGCGGGCCGGGATGGATACCGGCGTGGCGCGGCGGCCCATCGTCGACATGGATGCCTACGAGGCCTCGCTGAAGTCGCGGATGGACCCGACGGCGGCGATCTTGCGCGGCCTCAATGCGCGGGCACGGGCGGCGCAGGCGACCATCATCTTTGCCGAAGGCGATGATCCGCGGGTGTTGCGTGCTGCAGTTCAGTATCAGCGGTCTGGTCTCGGAAAGGCGATGGTCGTGGGCCGCGATTCGGACGTGCGCGAAAAGCTGAATGCCGAAGGTCTGGCGGACGCCTATGACGAACTGGACATCATCAATGCAGCGATCACCCCGCACCTGCAGAGATACAAGGATTTCCTGTATGAACGCTTGCAACGCAAAGGGTTCGATCATCACGATATCCATCGCCTTGCCGCCCGTGACCGTCACGTGTTCGCGGCGCTGATGCTGGCGCATGGCCACGCCGACGGGATGGTCACCGGGGCAACCCGCAAATCGGCGAACGTGCTGGAATTGATCAACCACGTCTTTGACGCGCAACCGCATGACGGGGCAGTCGGGGTGACGGCGGTACTGAACAAGGGGCGAATCGTCCTGATCGCCGACACGCTGGTCAACGAATGGCCCGACGAAAACGATCTGGCCGACATTGCCGAGCGTGGCGCGGGCGTGGCGCGGCATCTGGGGCTGGAACCGCGGGTGGCGTTCCTGTCGTTTTCAACCTTTGGCTATCCGGTCAGCGAACGCGCGACCAAGATGCACCAGGCGCCCAAGGTGCTGGACGCGCGCGGTGTGGATTTCGAATACGAGGGCGAGATGACGGCCGACGTCGCCCTGAATCCGCGTGCGATGGAGCATTATCCGTTTTCGCGGCTGACCGGCCCGGCCAACGTGCTCGTCGTGCCGGCGCGTCATTCGGCCTCGATCTCGGTCAAGTTGCTGCAGGAAATGGGTGGAGCGACAGTGATCGGGCCGATTCTGTCAGGCGTCGACAAGCCGGTGCAGATCTGTTCGATCGGATCAACCGTCAATGATATCCTGAACATGGCCGTGATGGCCGCCTGCAAGGTTGGATAGGACATGACGATTTGGAATCTAGGCTCTATCAACGCAGATATCGTCTATTCGGTGCCGCATCTCCCGGCGCCAGGTGAAACGCTCGCCGCGACCGGGCGCAGTTTGTTTCTGGGTGGCAAGGGGGCCAATATGTCGGTCGCGATCGCCCGCGCCGGGGCGCATGTCATTCATATCGGCGCTGTGGGCGAAGACGGCCATTGGGCGCTGGACAGGTTGTCGGAATACGGTGTCGATACCCGCCACATCGCTCTTGTCGACACCGAAACCGCGCAGGCGATCATCATGGTCGATCCCGACGGTGAAAACGCGATCATTCTGCATCCCGGTGCCAATGGGGTGATCCCACAGACGACGCTGCAATCGGCGATGACCGAGGCGCAGACGGGTGACTGGCTGGTGTTGCAGAACGAAACGAACCTGCAACGCACCGCTTCGGCGCTGGGACGTAAAATGGGGCTCAAGGTGGCCTATGCTGCGGCGCCATTCGATGCCGAACGGGTTCAGGCGGTGCTGCCGCATCTTGATTTCTTGATCCTGAATGCGGTCGAGGCGGATCAATTGCGTCAGACAACAGGGCTGGGGCCCGATGATTTGCCGGTGCGCGATGTCATCGTGACACGAGGCGCCGACGGGGCGACGTGGTTTGGGCCGGAGGGCGAATTGCATGTGGCAGCGGTGCCGGTGACGCCGCTCGATACGACCGGGGCGGGGGATACCTTTACCGGATATGTTCTGGCGGGGCTTGATCAGGGGCAACCGATGCTGCAGGTGATGCAGCAGGCGGCAAAAGCCGCGGCGCTGATGGTCACGCGCCGCGGCACCGCCGATGTGATCCCGTTTCTGAACGAGGTCGAGGCGTTCGCGCCCTAGTGGTTCACAAAAGGTGCGGCGCTGCCCCACAGTTGGCGGACCCGTGCGTCGCGACCGCACCCCTCGCGATACCGCTTGTAAGCTTCGGCATCGGTCAGATTGAGGCCAACGCTGCGGACGAACCGGGTTGTCGTGCTTTTATAGTAATTCTGGTGATAGGCCTCGGCTTCGGCAAAGTTCGGGTTGCCGCGGATCGGCGTCACGATGTTCTGGCCAAGCGCGCCCTGCGCCTCGGCCTTGGCCGCCTGCGCCGCGTCTAGCTGGGCCTGCGTGGTCGGAAAGATCGCGGTCGTATAACTGGCGCCCCGGTCGCAAAACTGGCCACCTGAATCGGTCGGGTCGATGGACCGGAAAAACAGCCCGAGCAGTGTACCGGTGTTGATCTGATCGGCATCATAAGTGATCCGCACAGACTCGGTATAGCCGGGATGATTTTCGTAGGTCGGGTTCGCGGCGGTGCCGCCGGCGTAGCCCGACACCACATCGGACACGCCGCGCACCGATTCAAAATCGGATTCGACGCACCAGAAGCAGCCGCCTGCGACGACTATCTGCTGGATGTCCCGCGCCTGGGCGGGCAAGCCCGGCAGCACCAGACCGAGAGCGGTGGCTAAGCCGAGGGCGGCGGTTTTTAGCGTCTGTGGGTTCGTTGGCATGTTGTGTCTCCTTTGCGACAGGTGATCGCCAAGTCACGTGTGGCGCAACTCACCCCGCCGTGATGTCACGCGCTGTTTACCCCTTGGAACATTTCCGGGCCGGTTCTAGCGTGGCGGCAGGGGGACAACATGACCGACCACGTGACCACCCATCAGGCCGCCGAGGATGCACGCAACGACGATATCCTGATCTATGTCGACGGGCGGATCGTGCCCAAGGCGCAGGCCGTGGTCAGCGTCTATGATTCAGGCTTCATGCTGGGTGACGGCGTGTGGGAGGGGGTGCGTCTCTATGACGGGCGCTGGGCGTTTCTGGACGACCACATCGACCGGCTGTTCGAGGCGGCAAAGGCCATTGATCTGAATATCGAGATGGATCGTAGCGGCGTCATTCAGGCCTTGTCAGACACACAATTGGCGAATGGCATGACTACAGATGCCCACGCGCGACTGATGCTGACACGCGGCGTCAAGGTGCGTCCGTTCCAGCATCCGTCGCTGTCGCAATCGGGGCCGACATTCGTTATCATCATGGAGCATTCGCAGCCGAAAATCCCGCGCCCGATCACTCTGGCGACGGTGCCGCACATGCGCGGTTTGCCAATGACCCAGGATCCCAAGCTGAACAGCCATTCCAAGCTGAACTGCATCCTGGCCTGCATCGCCGCGCAAAAGGCCGGGGCGGACGAGGCGTTGATGCTGGACGTGCATGGGTTCGTGAACACCACCAACGCCTGTAACTTTTTCATCGTCCGCAAGGGCGCGGTTTGGACCAGTACCGGCGACTATTGCATGAACGGGATCACCCGCCAAAAAGTGATCGACCTGTGTCGGGACACTGGCATCCCGGTTTTCGAACGCAATTTCAGTCTGGTCGATACCTATGGCGCGGACGAGGCGTTTCTGACCGGCACTTTTGGGGCGCAAACTCCGGTCGGGGTGATCGACGGGCGGCAGATCGGGACGGGTCATATGGGCCCGGTGACGCAGCGGTTGCGCGATCTTTACAAGGCGATGGTGTCCCCGTGAAGATCGCCATGTGGTCGGGACCGCGTAACCTTTCGACGGCGATGATGTATGCGTTCGGTGCGCGGGTCGATTTCGCCGTTTGGGACGAACCGTTCTACGCGCCTTATCTGGCCGCGACGGGGATAGAACACCCGATGCGGGCCGAGATTCTGGCGGCGCACGAAACCGATCCCGCGAAGGTGGCCGCCCGATGTTCAGGCTCTGATCAGGCCCAAAGACCGCATTTCTACATGAAGCACATGGGCCTTCACATGGTTGTCGGGTTTCCAATGGATTGGGCGCGGGATTGCGTCAACATCCACCTGATCCGGCATCCGGCGCGGGTTGTCGCCAGTTACGGGGCCAAGCGAGACGGTGTGACGCTGGACGACATCGGGTATCGCCAGCAGGTCGCGGTATATCAACAGGTGGGCGGCGTGGTGATCGACAGTGGCGATATCCGGGCCAACCCCGAGGCGATGCTGCGCAAGTTGTGCGACGCGATAAGTCTGCCATTCGATGCGGCGATGCTGCATTGGCCTGCCGGAGGGCGGCCCGATGACGGGGTTTGGGCGGCGCACTGGTATGGCGCGATTCACCAAAGCACAGGCTTTGCCGGGGCAGAAGGCCCGTTGCCCAAATTCGAAGGCCACGACGCTGAACTGGTCGCTGCGGCGCTGCCTGATTACGATCGGTTGGCGAAACTGCGAATTTGATACCGACCTGTCCCGTTGACAAAAAAATGCACTTTTTGAGGAAACTTGAAACTTTCTCGGTCTGGCAAACGTGACTCTGGCATCGAACGGGGAAGGATACCCCGAAATTCCCAAAAGGAGAGACCCATGAACAAGTTCCTGCTTAGTGCCACTTTCATCGCAACCGCCGGAATGGCTTTGGCCGAGGCGCACGCAATGGCGCCGATGGTTGACGCTGCCAATCAAAGTGCCGAAAACGGCGTCGTGAGCGCGGACAAGATCGTCGCTGGCGCGAATGGCTGGATGGTCGTGCATCGCACCGACGCCGAGATGAAGCCCGGCCCGGTTATCGGCTATGCGCCGTTGCGGATGGGCGAAAACATGGATGTTGCCGCGATCCTGACCGAAGATGTCGCTGCCGGCGACATGCTGATGCTGATGGTTCATTCCGAAGAGAACGGGATGCAGACCGGTGTGTTCGAATACACGCTGGGTGCCACCGAAGACGGCCCGATCAAGATCGACGACAAACTGGTCATGGCGACGATCACCGTCGAATAAACCACCACGGTCCACGCCGCCCGCTGTCAGCAGCGGGCGGCGTTGTCATGTCGGCCAACCTGTGCGGCGGTTCCGCGCCGCGATCAGTTTCAGGCGTAGTGCGTTCAACTGGATAAACCCTTGGGCGTCTTTCTGGTCGTAGGCCCCGGCGTCGTCCTCGAACGTCACATGCGCCTCGGAATAAAGCGAATGATCTGACCAGCGGGCCACGGTCCGCGCCGACCCCTTGTAAAGCTGGACGCGCACGGTGCCGGTCACGTGTTCCTGGCTTTTGTCGATCAGGGCCTGCAGCATCGCGCGTTCCGGGCTGAACCAGAAGCCATTGTAGATCAGTTCGGCATAGCGCGGCATGATCGAGTCCTTCAGATGCCCGGCGCCGGAATCCAGCGTGATCTGTTCGATCCCGCGATGCGCCTCAAGCAGGATGGTGCCGCCGGGGGTTTCGTAGATGCCCCGCGATTTCATGCCAATAAAGCGGTTTTCGACGAGATCAAGGCGCCCGACGCCATGTTTACCGCCCAGCTCGTTCAGCTTGGTCAGGATCGTCGCGGGCGACATCGCAGTGCCGTTGATCGCCACCGCGTCGCCGCGTTCAAAGCTGATCTCGAGCATCTCGGGTTGATCCGGCGCATAGCGCGGATCGACGGTTCGCTGATAGACGTATTCGGGGGCCTCATCACGCGGGTTTTCCAGCACTTTGCCTTCGGACGAGGTGTGCAGCAGATTGGCATCGACGGAAAATGGCGCGTCGCCGCGCTTGTCCTTGGCGACGGGAATCTGGTTGGCTTCGGCAAACTCCAGCAGCCGGGTGCGGCTAGTCAGGTTCCATTCACGCCACGGCGCGATCACCTTGATGTCCGGGTTCAGGGCATAGGCGGCGAGTTCGAACCGGACCTGATCGTTGCCCTTGCCGGTGGCGCCGTGGGCAATCGCATCCGCGTTTTCGATGGCAGCGATTTCGACAAGACGTTTGGAAATCAGCGGCCGGGCGATCGATGTGCCGAGCAGATACAGCCCTTCATACAACGCATTTGCGCGAAACATCGGAAAGACGAAATCGCGCACGAACTCCTCGCGCAGATCCTCGATGTAGATGGATTTCGCGCCCATCATCTCGGCTTTTCTACGGGCGGGTTCCAGTTCTTCGCCCTGCCCCAGATCGGCGGTAAATGTCACCACTTCGCAGCCGTATTCAGTCTGCAGCCATTTCAGAATGATCGAGGTGTCCAGACCACCGGAATAGGCAAGGACGACTTTCTTTGGGGTTGGCATACTGGCTCTCCGGGCGCGGGCGTTCGGGCGCAGCCGATAACGGGTTTCGCCACGCGGGGCAAGGATCGGTCATTGACCCCTGTCGCGGCCAATGCGACCAATGCCGCAAAGCGGGAATAAAAGGACAAAGGGATGAGTTGGCTTATTGTGAGGCACGCGTTTCAAATGGTGTTCGGGAATATCGCGGATGCGCTCAGGGTGTCGGTCGGTCCGGTGCTGATCCTTGCGGCCATATTCTTTGGCGTCATTCGGATATTCGGCCTGCAGGCCGACTTCTTCAACGAGATCCAAGTCAATCCGGACTTGGCACAACGGGCCTTTCCTGCTGCCTTGATCCTGATCGTGGCCTATCTGCTGGTCTTTGCCTGGGTCGCGGTCGCCTGGCACCGCTTTGTCCTGCTCGAGGAGTATCCGGGATACTTGCCTGCGCTGAATGGTCGGCCGATTGTGCCCTATCTTGTCAAGACGATCCTGTTGGCGCTTGTTCTGATGGCGATCATGTTGCCGCTGCTACTGCTTCTGGGGCTCGCGCTTGGGCCGGTTCTGATGGCCGCGCCACTAGTCGGCAGCATTCTGCTGGGCCTGTTTATCGGCGCAGTTTTCAGCTATTTCTGGCTGCGTTTCGCAATCTGCCTGCCGGCCACCGCCGTCGGCGTGCCGATGAAGATCGGCGCGTCGTGGACGGCTTCGGCGCCGCTTTCGAGCACAATTTTCGGCGTCACGCTGATTATTACTGCGCTGAATATTCTGGCGACTGTCATTGCCGAGCAACTGTCGGGACTGTCGGGCGCTTTGGGAACGGTGGCCAATCTTGCGGTGACCTGGGTCACGATGATGGTCGGTGTCAGTATCCTGACCACCCTTTACGGTCATCTGGTCGAGGGCCGCGAACTGGCTTGAAACCTGCCGATGAAAGCGGCGTCGCCGTCGACGGCCACTGACAGCAACGCCTCGTCGATCGACAACCATATGGCGCTGTGGCCCGCCTCACGCGGGGGGCCGTGTGGGCGGACCGGGTCGGCGCGGTAGATGTGGCACAGTTTTTCGGCATTGATTTCGTATTCCGGCATGTAGACGAACCGCCGAAATGCGCCCAGTCGGCGCGGATTGGCAATCCGCCAGCCGGTTTCCTCGAACACTTCGCGGTGCAGCGCCTGCAGTGGGGACTCGCCAGGGTCGATGCCGCCGCCCGGCAGCTGATACTCGAAATGCGGGGCATCCTGCCAGGTCAGCAACAGATGTCCATCCTGCGGCAGGATCGCGTAAACGCCGGGGCGGTGCCGATACCGCGTCCCGATTCGCGGCGTGTCGCCATACCGTCTGATCATAGCTTCTCCTGTCCGGACCCCTTGGTCGCCCGCTTGCCCCGCCTATATAGGCGCGGTATGCCCGATTTCGACCAAATTGGCCCGACCCGTTAGGAAAGCCCATGACCCTTGGCAGCCAAATCGCCTGGGACGATACCGTCCTGCCGTTCCAATTGGACAATGCCGACATTCGCGGCCGCGTTGCGCGTCTGGACGGGGTGTTGAACCGGGTGCTGGCGCAGCACGACTACCCGCCCCTGATCGAGGCGCTGGTGGCTGAAATGTGTCTGCTGACAGCCCTGATCGGCCAGACGATCAAGCTGCGCTGGAAACTGTCGTTGCAGGTGCGTGGCGACGGGCCGGCCCGGCTGATCGCCACCGATTATTACGGCCCCGGCGAGGATGGCAGCCCGGCCCGGATCCGTGCCTATGCCAGTTTCGATGCCGAACGGCTGGACCTTTTGGCTGTGCCGTTTTCGCAGATCGGCAAGGGGTACTTCGCCATCCTGATTGATCAGGGCGAGGGGAATACCCCCTATCAGGGCATCACGCCCATCGCCGGCGAATCGCTTTCGGCCTGTGCAGAGACGTATTTTGCCCAGTCCGAACAACTTCCAACCCGGTTCAGCCTGACCTATGGGCGTTCGCAACTGCCCGGTGCGGGCGAACGTTGGCGCGCCGGTGGCGTCATGTTGCAGACGATGCCCAAGGCGTCGCCTTTTGTCGCGAGCGAGGGCGGATCTGGCGAGGGCGGGTTGCTTAACGCCGCCGATATTCTGGACGCCGAGGAGGGCGAGAACTGGAACCGCGCCAATATCCTGCTGGATACCGTCGAGGAGATCGAACTGATCGGCCCCAGCGTGCAGCCGACCGACCTGCTGGTGCGGCTGTTTCACCAAGAAGGGCCGCGGGTGTTCGATGCCCAGCCGGTGGTGTTCGGCTGTTCGTGTTCCGACGACAAGGTGCGGCAAAGCCTGTCGATCTATTCGGCCAAGGACATTGCGCATATGACAACCGAGAAGGGCATCGTCACCGCCGATTGCCAATTCTGCGGGGCGCATTACGAATTTGACCCTGCGACACTGGGGTTCGAGGCAAAGGGTGATGCCTGATCTGCAATTCCGCCTGCTGGCCGCATTGGCCAGACCGGGCAGTGATTCGTCTGATTTCGACCTGAACCCTGATGTGGCAGTACCCGCTGGCCGGGTGCTGCGCCCCGCCGCGGTGCTGATTGCCATCACGGCGGCGGGCGATGTGCTTTTGACCAAACGATCGGCACGGTTGTTGCACCATCCGGGACAGATCGCGTTGCCGGGGGGCAAACAGGATGCGGGCGATGCGACGCTGGTCGACGCTGCGTTGCGCGAGGCCGAGGAAGAGATTGGGTTGCCGCGCGCGCAGGTGCAGGTTCTGGGCTGTCTGCCAACCCACGAAACGGTGACGAATTTTAATATTACGCCTGTGTTGGCTCTGGTTTCCGGCGCGTTCACCCCGCGGCCCGAGGCCGGCGAAGTTGATGAGGTATTCACCGTTCCACTGGCCCATGTCACCGATCCCGCCCAGTTTCGGGTCGAATCGCGCCGCTGGCAAGGGCGGTTGCGGCACTACTATGTCGTGCCCTTCGGCCCCTATTACATCTGGGGCGCGACGGCGCAGATCCTGCGGGCCCTGGCCGAGCGGATGCAGCCATGAAGATCGACGCCGACTGGCTGCGCAATCGTGATGCCCAGATGGTTTGCACGATGCTGAGCGGGGCCGGCCATCAGGCGTGGTTTGTAGGTGGCTGTGTGCGCAACGCACTACTGGGCGCCGCGGTCGGCGATCTTGACCTGTGTACCGATGCGTACCCGGAAACGGTGATGGGGTTGGCCAAGGCTGCAGGCCTGCGGGTGGTCCCGACCGGTATCGACCACGGCACTGTGACGGTGATCGTGGGCGGCCAACCGTTCGAGGTGACGACGTTTCGCCGTGACGTTGCCACCGATGGCCGCCGCGCCGTTGTGGCCTATGCCGATGACATGGAAACCGATGCGCAGCGGCGCGATTTCACGATGAATGCGCTCTATGCTGCACCGGACGGGACGGTGGCGGACCCCCTGGGCGGGTTGCCTGACCTCAGGGCGCGGCGGGTGCGGTTCATCGACGACGCGGGCCAACGGATCCGCGAAGACTATCTCCGCATCCTGCGGTTTTTCCGGTTTCATGCGTGGTATGGCGATCCGGATGCCGGGATCGATGCCGACGGGCTAGCCGCCTGCGCCGACCATATCGAGGGTATCGCGCGACAGTCGCGCGAACGCATTGGCCACGAAATGCGCAAACTGCTGGCCGCGCCGGATCCGGCCCCCGCGGTCGCGGCGATGGCGGCTTGCGGGGCGCTGGCTCAGGTTCTGCCGGGGGCCTCGGCCAGTTTGCTGGCGGTGCTGATGCATGTCGAACACAAGGCGGGTCTGTCGCCCGACTGGCAGCGCCGTATGATGGTGCTTGGCGGCGAAACCGACCGCCTGCGGTTGACGAAGGCCGAACAGCGCCAGTTGTCGGTCCTGCAAACCGCAGCTGCCAGTGACCACACCGCCGGGCCGCTGGGCTATCGTTACGGGGCTGAAACTGCGCTTTCGGCGCTGGCACTGCGGGCGGCGATGACGACGTCTCTGATCGACCCCACTGACCGCGCCGAAGCCGATCGCGGCGCGGCGCAGGTGTTTCCGCTGACCGCCGCCGATCTGCAGCCTGATCTGCAGGGTGCGGCGCTTGGCAAAGCCCTCAGGTCCGCCGAGGCGAATTGGATAGCCTCGGGCTTTGCGCGTGGCCGCGCCGACATGCTGCCAAAGCGCTAGTTTCGGGATGACAGTTGTGGCGGATTGCGTTATGTCGGCGACACAACATGGAGGCGCACGATGAATCACGGGTTTTTCATTCCTGACTGCTGACAGGACCGAACCCGTTTGGGCGGTCTGACCAGTTCAGTCACCGCTTTACCTCATCGTTTTCACCTTTCGCTGCAAAGTGCCTGTCATGTTCCGATTCTTTGAAAATCTGGTCGATCCCTATACCCCGCATCCGGACAACGACACGCCGCCCCAGGCGTTGTGGCCGTTCCTGCGCGACTATGCGCGCCCATTCAGCGCGGTGTTCTGGATCACCGGCATCCTGTCGGTCGTCATTGCTGCGGTCGAGGTCTGGCTGATTGCCTATATGGGCCGAATCGTCGACATGCTGACCGGGCGGGAACCCGCCGAGGTCTGGTCGCTTTACGGTGTCGAACTGCTGCTGGTTGCGCTGTTCATCCTGACCTTGCGGCCTGCACTGCATATCGTCCAGGTCGCGCTGCTAAACAACACGATCGTGCCGAATTTCGGCACTTTGGTGCGCTGGCGGGCGCATAAACATGTCCTGCGTCAGTCGGTCGGCTGGTTCGAGAACGATTTTGCCGGACGCATCGCCAACCGGATCATGCAGGCACCGCCGGCTGCTGGCGAAGTGGTGTTTCAGTTGTTCGATGCGATCACCTTTGCCATCGCGTATCTCATCGGTGCGATGTTCCTTCTGGGCGAGGCCGATCCACGCCTGATCATTCCGATGATGGCGTGGCTGCTGCCCTACCTTGTCCTTTTGCGCTGGACGGTCCGAAAGATCGGTCCGGCGTCCGAGGCCGCGTCGAATGCCCGCAGCGCGGTCACGGGGCGGGTGGTCGACAGCTATACCAATATTCATTCGGTCAAGATGTTCGCGCATCACGACAGCGAGCTGGCTTATGGCAAGGAAGTGATCGAGGAGGCGCGGCTGAAATTCTTTGCCGAACAGCGCCTGTATACCATCATGGACCTGAGCCTGATGCTGCTGAACGGCGTGCTGATCGTCGGCGTCGTCGGCTGGGCGATCTGGCTGTGGTTCGGCGGCAGCGCGACGGTCGGCGTGGTTGCCGCCGCCACCGCGCTGGCATTGCGGCTGAATGCGATGTCAGGCTGGATCATGTGGGCGGTGTCGAACTTTTTCCGCAACCTTGGGGTCGTTGCCGAGGGGATGCTGACCATCGCCCAGCCGATCACGCTGATCGACAGGCCGCAAGCGGTGCCGCTGGCGCGCGGGCCGGGCAAGATCGAGCTCAAGCGGTTGACGCACCATTATGGCAAAGAGAGCGGTGGGCTGGATCGGATCGATCTGGTCGTGCAGCCCGGCGAAAAGGTCGGCCTTGTGGGTCGTTCCGGTGCGGGGAAATCCACACTCGTCAAATTGCTGCTACGGTTCTACGACGCCGATGGCGGGCAGGTGCTGATTGACGGGCAGGATATCGCCGGGGTCACGCAGGACAGTCTGCGCCAGATGATCGGCATGGTGCAGCAGGATTCTGCGCTGCTGCATCGGTCGGTGCGCGACAATATCCTTTATGGCAGCCCGGACGCGAGTGAGGCCGAGATGATTGCGGCGGCTGAAAAGGCAGAGGCGCACGAATTCGTCCTCGGTCTTGAGGATTCCAAGGGCAGCAAGGGCTATGACGCCAAGGTGGGCGAGCGTGGCGTCAAGCTGTCGGGCGGGCAAAGGCAGCGGATCGCGCTGGCCCGGGTGATCCTGAAAGACGCGCCGATCCTGCTCTTGGACGAGGCGACGTCGGCGCTTGATTCCGAGGTCGAGGCAGCGATTCAGTCGACCCTGTATGGCATGATGGAGGGCAAGACGGTGATCGCCATCGCGCACCGCCTGTCGACCATCGCGCAGATGGACCGGATCGTGGTGATGGATCAGGGCCGCATCGTCGAGGACGGCAGCCATGACGATCTGTTAAGCCGGGGCGGTCTTTACAGTCGGTTCTGGGCGCGGCAATCTGGTGGCTTCCTGAGCGAAGCCGACGAGGCCGCGGAATGACCACCCTGGACCTGATTGATCCGTTCCGCGCCGCCGACGGGCCGCCACCGCGCAAGCTGTGGCCGTTCTTTGCGTGGTGCCTCAAGGGATCCGGCTGGCTGTTGCTGATCGCCGGGGTGCTGTCGTCGTTGGCAGGTGTCACCGAGGTCTTTGCGGCACTGATGCTGGGCTGGGTCGTGGACGCGGCGCTGGCCAGCGATCAGGGGTCATTCTGGAGCGAAAACGTCTGGCTGATGGTCGGCGCCGTCGCGCTGTTCCTTGGCATTCGTCCGCTGACATTCACCGTGTCGTCGGCGATCAACACGATCATCCTTCAGCCCAATCTCGCGCCACTGGTCCTGTCGAAACTGCACCGCTGGACGATGGGCCATTCGGTGCGGTTTTTCGACAACGATTTCGCGGGCCGGATCGCGCAGAAACAGATGCAGGTGTCGGGTGGCGTGACCGAGGTGACATCGGAATTCATCAACACGATCTGTTTCGCGCTGGCGTCCGTGATCGGGTCAGCGGTGCTGGTTCTGGCGATCGACTGGCAGATCGCGCTGGGCCTGACGCTGTGGGCGTTGGGGTATCTGTACATGATCCGATGGTTTCTGCCCCGTATCCGGCTGCGGGCCAAGGATCGCGCCAATGCCCGCGCCAACCTGACCGGGCAGGTGGTCGACACGATCACCAACATCAAGACGGTGAAACTGTTCGCCCATGCTGATTACGAAGATCGCGCTGCGCTTGGCGCGATGGAGGCGTTCCGTCTGCGCGCGGTCGAAATGGGCACGTTGAACGCCTGGTTCCGGCTTGTGCTGATGTGGCTGGCGGGGCTGTTGCCCGTCATCATGATCGGCGGTTCGCTGATGTTGTGGACGCGGGGTGCTGCGACAGCGGGCGATATCACCTCGGCCGGGGCAATCTCGCTGCGGATCGCGCAGATGACGGGCTGGGTCAGTTTCACGCTGATGGCGATTTATGCGCACATCGGCGAGGTCGAAGATGGGATGCTGACCCTGACCCCGCCACATGGTCTGACCGACGAACCGGGCGCCAAGGAACTCGCGGTGCCGCAGGGCGAGATCGTGTTCGACGACGTTACCTTTGCCTATGGCGAGCGGGCGGGCGGTGTCACAGGCATCAACCTGACGATCCGGCCGGGGGAAAAGCTGGGGCTGGTTGGCGCGTCGGGTGCAGGCAAGACGACGCTTGTCAGCATCCTGTTGCGCCTGCACGACGTCGAAGGCGGGGCGATCCGGATCGACGGGCAGGACTTGCGCCATGTCACGCAAGAAAGTTTGCGCCGCAACATCGGCATGGTCACGCAGGACACCGCGATGTTCAACCGCACCGCCCGCGACAACATCCTGTATGGCCGCCCCGACGCGACCGAGGCCGAATTGATGCTGGCAGCCGAACAGGCCGAGGCGCATGAATTTATCGGCGCGTTGCGCGATTTCAAGGGGCGCGAAGGCTACGATGCGTTTCTGGGCGAACGCGGCGTCAAGCTGTCAGGCGGGCAACGGCAACGCATCGCGCTGGCCCGCGCGATGATCAAGGACGCGCCAATTCTGGTGCTTGACGAGGCGACGAGCGCGCTGGATTCCGAGGTCGAGGCGTCGATTCAGGCGGCGCTCGAGGTCGCGATGCAGGGCAAGACGGTGGTCGCCATCGCGCACCGCCTGTCGACCATTTCCAGCATGGACCGGATCGTGGTGCTGGATGCCGGGCAGATCGCCGAGGAGGGCAGCCACAACGAGTTGCTGGCGCGGGGCGGCCTTTATGCGACCTACTGGAACCTGCAATCGGGCGGGTTCATCGGGATCAAGGCGGCGGAATAAGGTATGGTGACGGTCGAAAGCCTGACCCATCACGGGATGGGGCGGCTGGCCGATGGCACGCTTGTGCCACGGGTGTTGCCGGGCGAGGAAATTGAGGTTCTGGCCGATGGGTCGGCGCGGATTCTGGTGCCGTCTGCCAGTCGCGTCGCCGCCCCCTGCCGCCATTTCAAGATCTGCGGCGGCTGTGCGATGCAGCATGCGGGCGACGGGTTTGTCGCTGACTGGAAACGGCAGATTGTCGAACGGGCGTTGGCCGGACAAGGAATCGCGGGGACCGTTGGCCCGGTCCTGTCGTCGCCCCCCGCGTCGCGTCGCCGCGCCAAACTGGCGGGGCAGCGCACCAAAAAGGGCGCGCAGGTCGGGTTTCACGGGCGCAGGTCGGATCAACAGGTGGCGGTGCCCGATTGCCAGTTGCTGACGCCTGCCTTGATGGCCGGGTTTCCGATGCTGGAAAGCCTGACCATACTGGCCGCATCGCGCAAGACCGAGGTTGCGCTGACCGTCACCGACACCCGGAACGGGCTGGATGTGGTCGTCGGCACCGACCGGGTGCTGACCGAGGGGTTGCGCATCGAACTGGCCGCATTTGCGCAGACGCATCAACTGGCGCGGCTGGTCTGGCGCGACGAGGTTATCGTCACCC
>JBBKXP010000327.1:0-11332 GCA_037969545.1 Paracoccaceae bacterium
GTTCGCGGTAGGCATCCATCGTCCAGTCGCCGCTGAACCCGGCCATCCGCACGAAATTTTCATACAGTTTCGCACCATTCGGCGTGTGGTGGACTTCGGGGTGGAACTGCACGGCGTAAAACTGTCGCGCCGGGTCGGCGGTGATGGCAAAGGGAGCATTGGGCGAGGTTCCGTAGACCGCGAATCCCGGTGCGATCCGCGACACGTGATCGCCGTGGCTCATCCAGACCTGTTCTCGGTCGGTCCGAAACCAGCCATCCAGCAATTTCAGCTTGCCCTGCGGGCTGACATAGGCGCGACCGAATTCTGCGGTGCCGCCGCCACCCGAGATCTTGCCACCCTCGACCATGCCGCCAAGGTCCTGCATCATCACCTGCTGGCCATAACAGATACCAAGGATCGGCACCCCGAGCGTGTAGGCCGATGTCGGCGGCCGCGGCGACCCCTGACGGGTGACACTGTCCGGTCCGCCTGAAAAGATGATCGCCTTGGGGGCGAACTCGGCCAGAAAGGCATCTGTGACCCGCTGATAGGGGTGGATCTCGCAATAGACGTGCAACTCGCGCAGGCGGCGGGCGATCAACTGGGTCACTTGTGACCCGAAATCAATGATCAAAAGGCGTTCATGGCTGCTCATGCCTGCGGAATATTGCGGTGGCATGGCGCGTGCAAGGGCATGTCGGCGGGCAATGTCGCTTTCGCACCGCAAAGGCCGCAATTCCGGCACCACGGGGCAAATCGGGGGTCTATGACCGTGCGCAACAGCGGACCAAGGGGACCAGCGATGAATGATGAATCAGGTTCAGGGCGGCGGGTCCGTGGTGGCGGTGGCGCGGCGCGGCGGGCCGAACGCACGGCCGTCAGCGTCGAAACCGCAAAGTATATCGAGCGCAATATCCCCAACTACGAGGTTCTGACCGAAGAAGCCTTGCAGGTCATCGAGCGGAACGCCGAAACCGTGCTGGCCGAAATCGGCGTGAACTTTGTCGAAAATCCCGAGGCTCTGGAACGCTGGCGGGCTGCCGGTGCCGAAATCGACGGCGAGCGCGTTCGCATCCCGCGCGGTCTGGCCCGCGAATTGTGCAAGACCGCGCCGGCACAGTTTACCCAGCATGCCCGAAACCCCGAACGCTCGGTCGTCGTCGGCGGTCGGAACATGGTGCTGGCCCCGGTCTACGGCCCGCCATTCGTGCGCACCGCCGAAGGTGGCCGCCGCTATGCCACCATCGACGATTTCCAGAAGTTCGTGAAAATGGGCTACATGTCGAAATGGCTGCACCACTCCGGCGGCACGGTTTGCGAACCGACCGATGTGCCGGTGAACAAGCGCCATCTGGACATGCTGCTGGCCCATATGGTGCTGAGCGACAAACCCTTCATGGGGTCGGTCACCGAACCGAGCCGGGCGCAGGATTCTGTCGACATGTGCAAGATCCTCTTTGGCGAGGAATTCGTGCGTGACAACACGGTAATGACCAGTCTCATCAACATCAACTCGCCGCTGACCTTTGACGGCATCATGATGGGGGCGCTCGAGATCTATGCGGCCAACAATCAGGCGACGATCATCAGCCCATTCATCGTCGGCGGCGCGATGGCGCCGGTGTCGGTGGCGGGCACGCTGACGCAGGTGCTGGCCGAATGTCTGGCGGGCGTGGCCTACAGCCAACTGGTGCGCAAAGGTGCCCCAGTCATCATGGGGGCTTTCGTCACATCCATCGACATGAACAGCGGAGCGCCCACCTTCGGCACTCCCGAGGCGGCGCACATCACTTATGGGGTCGGCCAACTGGCGCGGCGTCTTGGGCTGCCCTACCGAAGCGCCGGATCGTTCTGCGGCAGCAAGCTCCCCGACGCGCAGGCCGCCTATGAAACCGCCAATTCGCTCAGCATCGGTCTGTTGTCGGGCGTCAATTTCATGTTGCATTCCTGCGGCTGGCTGGAAGGCGGGCTGGTCGCCAGTTTCGAAAAATTCGTGATGGACGCCGACCACCTGGGCACCCTCCATCATTTCGCCCGCGGCGTCGACATGTCCGAAGACGCTCAGGCGATGGACGCCATCGAAGAGGTCGGGCCGGGCGGCCATTATCTTGGCTGCGCCCATACCCAGGCGAACTTTAAATCGGCCTTCTGGCGGTCTGACCTGTTCGATTACAAACCGTTCGAAACATGGGACGAAGAAGGCGCTCGTGACACTCAGGCGCTCGCCGCGATCCGGGTACAGCGATTGCTGGATACCTATCAGCAACCCCCGCTTGACCCCGAGATCGAGGGCCGGTTGCGGGCCTATGTCGCCGAGAAAAAGGCGTCGATGCCCGACGCGTTCATGTAGCCACAGACAGCGGGCACGTCGCGGCGCGCAACAGCCGCGCCTCGCCCATCAGCGCGATCAGCACGCCAACGTGTTGCGCGATGCCGTAATCGGCGCGCCGGGCGATTCGGGCGGTATTGAGATCGTTTTCGATTTCGAGCAACTGCATGATCGCATCGCCCGTGCGGGGCAGATGCACGGTCCTCAAGATGCGCGCAAGATGCTGGTTCCGGCAATAGTCGTCCAGTCCGAAACGGGCTGTGCGGACCAGCAGGCTGGGCCGGTTCAGAGCAGAAATCAGACTTAGAAGATCAAGCATTTCAAGGGTCCCCCGGTGGCATGTCGAAAATAGACCTGACGACCGTCGCACAACTTTAACGAGTGTTGCGCGCTTTTTCAAACCTCCGAACGCAGACCTTACCCAAGTTTATGATTTGGAAACAATGCTGAGTTTCGCACGGCACTTTAACACTTGAGTAACCAATGCAACTTTAGGTTGCTGCAACCATATCTGTCCACAGATCTTGTTTCGGTATGTGGATAACCTTCGGGGGAAGGACATCATGGCAACGAAAGACCGGCACGCACTTTTGGTGCGGCTGCCTGCATGGGTGCCTGACGCGGCACGCAATTATCTGGTGCATACCGAGGCTGGATTGTCGATCAGGGCGGTGGCCCGGGCCAACGACTGTCATGCCTCGACAATCCTGCGGCAGGTCCGCCGCTATGAGAATCGGCGCGACGACCCACTGATCGATGACGGTTTGCGCGAACTGTCGCAGCACGTGCCAAAGGCCGCGCCGCATGCCGACGGCGCAGTTATCGACATACGCCAACTGCCGCCACCCGAAGGCGAGACCCCGTCCGAGGCGCGGATCGCCCGCGATGCGGTGCGCATCCTGCGCAGGTTGTGCGAGACCGGCGCTGTGCTGGCGGTCGGGCGTGACATGGATATCGCAGTGGTGGTGCGCGATTGCCCGGATGGCACCACCACGCGGACTGCCGTGATTGGCCGCGAGATCGCCCAGATCATGGCGCTGCGCGACTGGATCGCCTGCACCACCCCGGCGGCCCGGGTTGCCCGTTATCACATCACCAGCGCCGGGCGGGCCGAACTGAAACTGCTGATGGCCGCCGCCGAAAACCGTGCCCAGGGGTTTGCCGAGGCGCCGGTGGATTTTGCCGACCAGCACCGTGATTGGGGCGACCGCGATGTCGACGAGGACGGCGTAACCCGCAACCTGCGCACCAATCTGGCGGAAAGCCCGCTGACCGGGCTTGCGCGGCGGCGCGATCGCGATGGCGAACTGTTTCTTTCGCGGGACCTCGTCGTCGCCGGTGAACGGCTGCGCGAGGATTTCGAACTGGCGCAGATGTCACCGCAGGTCGCCCAGAACTGGGATCGGTTCCTGACCGGTCCGCAAACCCGCACGACCGGGCAGGGCGGTGGCGGGTCGGCGGCGGCGCGTGACAGGGTCGCGACCGCGCTGTCCGATCTTGGACCCGGTCTGGGCGATGTCGTGTTGCGCTGCTGTTGCTACCTCGAAGGGCTCGAGCAGGCGGAAAAGCGGATGGGCTGGGCCGCGCGGTCGGGCAAGATCGTGCTGCGCATCGCATTGCAGCGGCTGAAACGCCACTACGCGGAAACCCAAGGCAAATACGCGCCAATGATCGGCTAAAGCGGTTCAGGTTTCATCGGAATCGGAAGTCGTGGCCTCTCGCTGCGCGCGAACGCGATTTCCTATCCGGCCGTTTCCAGGAAAACCTGAACCGCTTGAGTGACGGGGCGCCCGGCAAGGCGCCCCGATCTCCAACGGCAAAGGCCGTGGCATCAGACCAGATCGAACCGATCTGCGTTCATCACCTTGGACCACGCAGTGGCAAAGTCGCGCACGAATGCCGGGCCGCCATCGTCCTGCGCATAGACTTCAGCCAAGGCGCGCAGTTGCGAATTCGACCCAAAGACCAGATCGGCGCGGGTTCCCGTCCATGTGACACCACCGCTTTGGTCGCGACCTTCGTAGACCCCCGGTTCGCTGGCCGACGCCGACCAGACCGTGCCCATGTCCAGCAGATTGACAAAGAAATCGTTCGTCAACTGCCCGGCCCGTCCAGTCAGCACGCCATGCTTGCTGCCGCCCACGTTCGCCCCAAGTACCCGCAACCCGCCGACGAGAACGGTCATTTCCGGGGCGCTCAGGTTCAACAACTGGGCGCGATCCAGCAACTGATGTTCTACAGGCAGTTTGTAGGCCTTTGGTTGATAGTTCCGAAATCCGTCGACCTCGGGCTCGAGCGGTTCAAAGCTGTGCGCATCGGTCTGTTCCTGGGTTGCATCGGTGCGGCCCGGCGCGAAGGCCAATGTTACCGGGGTGCCCGCATCGGATGCGGCCTTTTCCACCGCCGCATCGCCAGCCAATACGATCAGATCGGCCAGCGACACCCGCTTGCCGCCGATCGCGGACGCGTTGAACGTGCTCTGGATGCCTTCGAGTACGGTCAGGACGCGGGCCAGTTTGTCGGGTTCGTTGACCGCCCAGTCCTTTTGCGGCGCCAGCCGGATACGGGACCCGTTGGCCCCGCCGCGCTTGTCCGAACTCCGGAAAGTCGCGGCCGAGGCCCATGCGGTCGATACCAGGTCGCCTGTCGAAAGCGCCGACTCCAGCACCTTGGCCTTGAGTCCTGCGATGTCTGCCGCGTCGATCAGCGGATGATCGACAGCTGGGACCGGATCCTGCCAGATCAGATCTTCGGCTGGCACCTCATCGCCCAGATACAGAACTTTTGGCCCCATGTCGCGGTGCGTCAGTTTGAACCACGCACGAGCAAAGGCGTCGGCAAATTCATCGGGGTTGGCATGAAAACGGCGCGAGATCTTTTCGTAGGCCGGGTCCATCCGCATTGCCATATCGGCAGTTGTCATCATCAGCTTGACGGGCGCGCCCGAGCCATCGACCTGCGGTGCGTGATCTGTGGGCGCAAGGTCTTTCGCCTCCCAGATCTGGGCACCGGCCGGGCTTTTGGTCAGTTGCCAGTCATAGCCGAACAGCACGTCGAAATAGCCCATGTCCCATCTTGTCGGATGCGCCGTCCACGGCCCCTCGATCCCGCTTGTCGTGGTGTGGACACCCTTGCCGGTGCCAAAGGCATTCTTCCAGCCAAGGCCCATTTCGGTGATGTCGCCGCCTTCGGGTTCGGATCCCATGAGTTCCGGATCGCCTGCGCCGTGGCCCTTGCCAAAGGTATGACCGCCTGCAACCAGCGCGACGGTTTCCGCATCGTCCATCGCCATCCGGGCAAAGGTTTCGCGGATGTCGCGACCGGATGCCAGCGGGTCGGGATTACCGTCGGGCCCTTCGGGATTGACGTAGATCAGGCCCATTTGGACCGCAGCCAGCGGGTTTTCCAAGTCGCGGTCGCCCGAATAGCGGCTTTGCGGCCCACCGCTGACGGCAAGCCATTCAGTTTCGCCACCCCAGTAGATGTCGGCCTCAGGTTCCCAGATATCGACCCGGCCACCGCCAAAACCAAAGGTCTTGAATCCCATCGATTTCAGGGCGCAGTTGCCGGTAAGAATGATCAGATCGGCCCAGGAGATTGCATTGCCGTACTTTTTCTTGATCGGCCACAACAAGCGCCGGGCCTTGTCGAGGTTCCCGTTGTCGGGCCAGGAATTCAGCGGCGCGAATCGCTGCGACCCCGACCCGGCGCCACCCCGACCGTCCGCGGTGCGGTAGGTGCCCGCGGAATGCCAGGCCATGCGGATGAAAAACGGGCCGTAGTGGCCATAATCCGCCGGCCACCACTCCTGACTGTCGGTCATCAACGCATAAAGATCCTGCTTCAGGGCCCCAAAGTCGATGCCCTTGAATGCCTTGGCGTAGTCGAAATTCGCCGGCATCGGGGCGGCAGCCGGCGGGTTCTGGTGCAGCATTGCGATGTTCAGCTGGTCAGGCCACCAGTTCCGGTTCGATCTGACCCCAACCGAGGTGTGCATTACCGGGCATTTGCCGGCAGCGGCGTCATTTCCGTCCATCATGATGCGGTCCTTTTTGCTGAAGTTTGGAACCATTCTAAATCATAGGTCCGCGGGTTCAATAGATTCGTCCTTCTATGTGGGTAACGGAAAAATTTAGATCAGCGCACCGCTTTGCCGCTGCCGCACGGCGCCATTGCCGGGTTGGACCTTTGCGGTGCCCCGTCCGGTGTCGCCGGCAGGCGGTCCAAAACTGGTGGGGGGTGCCATCATGCGAGTTGTGTTGCTTTGCCGCTGCAATGGCTTGCGCGGACGCAAAGGCGTCGGGGCCGTGCGGCCCGGTCGGGCAGCCACGGCTGCGCATCGCGCTGCAACGGTACAAGCGGCATGATGTAAACATACCGGGCAAACACCGGGCGAAGTTCAAGGCGTGCAGGTGGGCCTCACTCGTCCGACACGGAAGACGAGGCCCGGGTCAAACCCGGACGCCGTCTGAATTGTTTTAGGCGTTCGTCGGCAAAAAGGTCATCGACGCACCGTTCATGCAATGCAGCAACATGTCGTCGAGCATGACGAAATGACCGATATGGGATCCGCAACGGCGGCAATGACCCTCCATCCGGGTCTCGTCAAAAGTGAATGGGCCATCGATGCGCAACTCACCCTCGATGCTGGTCAGGATCGCATTGGCGCGGCTATGGCGAAAGAACACCCAGCCCTTGTCATGCACGACCTGATATTGCGAATCGTATAGCGTCAGGTTGCAGCCTTTGCAGCAGTATGTGCCTTCGGTGGTCTGATCCCAAAACGGACTGCTTTTGGGAACCTCGGTCGCAGCTTCGCGCAGGATGGCGTATTCGTCGGCGGTCAGCATCTCGCGCCATTCGGCTTCGGTACGCTGGACCTCGAAGGTGAAGTCGTCGCTCGCCCCGGCAGGATCGGCACCGGCGCGTGACGCGGCAAGTGGCACCAGGGCGGTCGCGGACAAGGCGGTGCCGACCAGAAATGCGCGGCGGTCGGGTCTGTCTCGTGCAACATCGGACATGGCAGGTTTCCTTTCGGGAGGTTCGAAGATGGTCCAATTCTACCCCCGACAGTCGCCCGAACATAATAAAGCCCTGTCACTATGCCGTGGCGAATATTACAGGGACATGACAATGAGGCGCCGCGATGACGACTTGGGTGGCGAAGTTGGATTGATCGCAAAGGTGCACCAAGTCATTTCGCGTGGCGGCCCTGCAACAGGGGTCGTTGTTCCAGCGTACGGTTTGCCCTACAACACCACCCAACCGCTCTTTCACGGGAAAAAACCTTGCGTGACCTCAGGATCCCGGCCGAACGCCACCCCGAACAGGCCCGCCGGCCCGATAATGCCCAACCGAAAAAGCCGGACTGGATCCGTGTCCGGGCCCCCGGTGGCGAAGGGTATGCCAACACCGCCCGGATCATGCGCGAGCACAAGCTGACGACGGTCTGCGAAGAGGCCGGCTGCCCCAACGTTGGCGAATGTTGGTCGCAGGGTCACGCCACGATGATGATCATGGGCGAGGTCTGCACCCGCGCCTGCACGTTCTGCAACATCGCCACCGGCAAACCGCCCGATGATTTGGATGTGTTCGAACCGGGCCGGGTTGCCGATGCGGTGAAAAAGCTGGGGCTGAACCATGTGGTCATCACCTCGGTCGACCGCGACGATGTTGCGGACGGCGGTGCTGAACATTTCGCCCAGACGATTCGCGCGATCCGCAAACAGGCGCCAGGCACCACCATAGAGATTCTGACGCCTGACTTTATCCGCTGCGATCCCAGCGTGTTGGAGATCGTAGTTGCGGCAAGACCGGATGTTTTCAACCATAACCTCGAGACCGTACCCGGCCTCTACCCCGAGGTGCGTCCCGGTGCGCGCTATTTCCATTCGCTGCGCCTTTTGCAGCGGGTCAAGGAACTGGACCCGACGATGTTCACCAAATCCGGAATCATGGTGGGTCTGGGCGAGGACCGGCAGGCGGTGGTGCAGGTGATGGAAGACATGCGCGCCGCCGACATCGATTTTCTGACCATCGGGCAATACTTGCAGCCGACCCCGAAACATCATCGGGTCGATCGTTTCGTGACACCTGAGGAATTCAAGAGCTACGAAAAGACTGCATTCAACAAGGGGTTCCTGATGGTCTCCGCGACCCCGCTGACCCGGTCCAGCTATCACGCCGGCGACGATTTCGCCCGACTGCGGGTGGCGCGATTGGCGCGGCTGGGGCGGGCCTGACCGCTACCGGGTTTCGTGTAGCTGTCGCAGGCAATGCAAGAATGGACGATGCCGCTTTCCATGATGTTCCGGATCAGCGCATGACCGGCATCAATCGGGACTTCAGGCATCATCGCTACAGCCACCAACGGTCTGGCGATCCCTTGACCGCAAGAACCGCGGAAACTTTCCTGGTTCAGGCCGTCACTCGTTGCTGGCCGACATTGGGACAATTGGCGGCACGATCTTGAGGTAGGCGGCAATCGCGGCGCGATCCTCGGGTGGCAATTGTGCTGTGTTTGTGACGACTTCGGCCATTTCCCCACCGGCGGTGTCAAAGTCGGGGGTGAACCCGCTGGACAGATATTCGGCGATTTCACCTTCGGACCACGGCAACTTGCCCGGTGTGATGTTCGGTATCCGCCCTTTGCCCGACGGGTTTGGCGCCCCGGAAAGCCATTGACTCCGCTGCAAGCCGCCCAGCGCGTTGCGCGGTGTGTGACATTCGCCGCAATGGCCCAGCGCCTCGACCAGATACCGCCCGCGGGTCTGTTCCGCCGTCAGATCGCCGCCGACAACCCAGTCAGACGACATGAACAACAGTTTCCAACCGCCTATCGCCGCGCGGATATTGAAGGGAAACCCAACCTCGTGTGGTTGGCTGGGCGTCGGATCGGCGGGCAGGGTCCGCAGGTAGCTGATCAGATTGACCACATCCTGCAATGTCGCCTTTTGATAGGCGTCATAGGGAAATGCCGGGAAAAGGTGCGCGCCGTTCTTGCTGACACCGCGCTGCATGGCGCTGGCGATCTCGACATCGCTCCAGTCGCCAAGGCCGTGATCCGGATCGGCAGAGATATTTGGCGCGATGAAGGTGCCAAACTTACTGACGAACCGGCGACCGCCGGTCAGGATGGGCAGGTCGGTCGCCGCTGCGTCCGCAGCCGTATGGCATGAACCGCAACCGGCCGCAGCGAACGCGAGTTTCCCGGCAACAGGGTCAGGGGTCAAGCCGACAAGCGCATCGTCGGGCAAGGCCATTGGGCGGCTGATCCACAACCCGGCACCGCCGCCGACGACAGCGAGAAAGATCACCCAGCGGATAACACGCATCACCATCCGACAATCATGCGGCGGATGGTATCAGATGCATAGCCGCAATCATGAATCCGGTTGGCGGAACGACTTATGACAATCGCCGCATGCGCCGCCCACCGGTCCGAATGCGGCCTTCAGGCTGTCAAGATCGGTGCCTGCGACCGTTGCAAGGTTGGCGGCGGCATCAGACAGCGCAGTTGCTTTTTCAAGGATCGCCGGGAAAGTTTCCCAAATTGCGGGCAGCGCGCGCGACCCTTCAAACGAAGTGTCAGACCCCTGCGGCCAATAGAACATCTGGTTGAGGCTGGCCAGCGCAGCAAGGTTGGCAGCGGCGGCACTGGCAGCCTCGGCATCGTAAGGTGCCTTGTCCTGTGCCATGCTGCCAAGGATACCAAGGTTGAATGCGTAAAGCCGCATATGGGATTGGCGCGCGTTCATCGCCCCCGAAATTGCGGGGTCGATATGACTTTCGGCAAAGGCGGATCCGCTTGAAAGGACCAGTAGAGCACCGGCGGCAAGCGTGGTGAGGCTATTCATGGTAACATCCCTTGGTTGAATCAGATCGACTTGTGAGAAAGGTAACTGTGTGTAGACTAAAGACCACCCGTAATTTTTGCAGGCAAGCATTTCATTTATGCACAGAGACAACTGGGACGATCTGCGCTTTGTACTGGCGGTGGCAGAAACCGGGTCGGTCAGTGCGGCGGCGCGGCAATTGCAGGTCAACCATGCCACGGTGCTGCGCCGGGTCGCAGCATTCGAGGACCGGCACGGCGGCCCGATCTTTCAGCGCACGGCCCTCGGCTATCAGGTTCCGCCAGACCGGTTGCGCGTGATCGAGGCGGCCCGTGAAGTTGCGACGGCGATCGGCGCGGTCAGCCGGGTGATCAAGGGCGCCAACGCGCAACCCAGCGGCATCTTGCGCATAACCTCGACCGACACCTTTTGTCAGGCGATACTGCCGCGGATCATTGCGCAGATCATGGTCGTCTCGCCCGACCTGCGCATCGAACTCAGTTCTTCCAACGAACATCTCGACCTTGGGCGGCTGCACGCCGACATATCTGTGCGCCCCGGCCTGAAACTGGCCGACGATCTGCGCGGCGAATGGGCCGGCGAACTTGCTTTCGACGTTTTCGGCGTCAGTTCGGCGGCCGATAAATGGCTGGGACTGCGCGGCGCCCTTGCCCGGTCAAGACCGGCAAGCTGGCTAGCGGAGAACATCGCATCTGAAAACATCGAAAGCGGCGCCGACAGTTTTCAGGTTCTGCGGGAAATGGCGGCTGCGGGCCTCGGCCTTGCCATTCTGCCGCTGTGTCTGGGCGCTCACGACCCCCGGCTGCGACATGTCCCGGATCTGATGCCGCAGATGAGCGTGCCGATTTGGGTCGCCAGTCACATCGATCTGGCGGATGTGCCACGACTTCGCTCGGTGCGCGCGCTCTTGGTGCGGCATCTGGTGTCGGACCCAACCCTGAACTGATCAGCGGGCGATACGTGGACGTCCGCCGGGGTCGATCGACATCCAGTCGGGCCAACCGACAAAGTGTTCAATGGCTGCAATCGCCAGTCCCAGCAGAATGATTGCAATAACAAGCTTGACCCGCCACATCGGCGGCGGATTCTGCGCCAGCCGCTTGGCCCACATCAAAAAACGAAACTCGTTCATCGGCTGACCCCGGCCGCCGGTTGAAATCCCCGG
>JBBKXP010000328.1:0-10682 GCA_037969545.1 Paracoccaceae bacterium
GCGCAGCGGCGATTGTCGGCGCATCAAGGCCTGCGGCGATCGCCTGCGCGACGGGGTGCGTCGACCCCTGCGCAAGGGCCAACAGGATCGACAGCCCGGTGTCGTCCAACCCGGAAAGCGTTCCGACCCCAAGCTGCCCGATGGTCAGCGTCCCGGTCTTGTCAAACACCACCGTGTCGATCTGCGCGAGACGTTCCAGCGCGGTGCCGTCCTTGATCAGCACGCCGCGCCGGAACAGCGCCCCCGCCGCAGCCGTGGAGACCGCCGGCACCGCCAGTCCAAGGGCGCAGGGGCAGGTGATGATCAGCACCGCAATGGCCACGCCGATGGCGTGCCGCGCGTCGCCGTCGATCAGCATCCAGCCGATGAAGGCCGCCAGCGCCAGCAGATGCACCAGCGGCGCGTAGATCGCCGCCGCCCGGTCGGCCAGCGCGGTGTAGCGGTTGCGCGCCGTTTCGGCGGCGTCGATCATCGTCACCATGCGGCGCAGGGTCGTGTCGTCGCCGACCGCCGTCGCCCGCACCCGCAGCAGACCGGTCAGGTTCAGCGCCCCGGCGATCAGGGTGCTGCCTGTGCGGGCGGCCACAGGCAGGCTTTCGCCCGTCAGCACGGACTGGTCGATACGGCTCGATCCATCGATCACGATGCCGTCGACGGGGATCCGCGCACCCGGCAGGACCACGACAATATCGCCCACGGCGATCTGTGCGAGGTTCACCGTTTCGCGCCCAGTCGCGGTCTGCCGGACCACCCGCGGCACCACGAGCGCGGCAAGTTCGGCGGCGGCAGAGCGGGCAGCGCGGCGGGTCCGGTGATCAAGATACCGCCCGGCCAGCAGAAAGAACGTCAGCGACAGCGCCGCCTCGAAATAGGCATGGGTGCCCCCCGCCACGGTTTCGAACAGCGACATCGCGGTGGCAAGGATCAGCGCGACCGAGATCGGCACGTCCATGTTCAACCGCCCGGCCCGCAGCGCCGCCGTGGCGCTCGCATAGAAAGGTTGCCCACAAACCGCGATGGCCGGCAGCGTGATCATCGCTGAAATCCAGTAGAACATCGCCCGCGTTGCATCTGCCGCCCCCGACCAGATCGCGACCGACAGCAGCATGACATTCATCATCGCAAAACCCGCGATGGCGATCCGCGTCAACAGGGCGCGGCCGTGGGTATCGCGGGTTGACCCCAGCGTGTCGACGTCGATCAACTGCGCCGCATACCCAAGTTCGGACAGCGCGTCGATCAGGGTCTCGGGCGCAATGCCGGGGGTGGCATGCACCCTGACCTGCTTGCGGCCAAGGTTGACCCGGGCGGCGATGACGCCGGGCAACCGTGCCAATCCGGTTTCGACCGTCCGGATGCAGGCGGCGCAATGCAGGCCGGGCAGCGACAGGTCGGTAAATGCCCCGGCAACTGCGGCGGTTTGTGCCGCCAGCGGTGCGGCGACACATCCGGGGCAGGCCGCCCCGCCGGGATGTTCGGCAAGTGTCATGCCAGATCGGCCACGGCCACAATCAGCGGGATGCGCCGATGAAATTGCGTGCCGTCAGCGGCGGTCATTTCCAGCCAGAGCGTCCAGTAACCCGGCACCAGATCGACCGGCGCAGCGTAAGCGTCGCCGGTCCAGTCAAACACCGGGGTGGTGTCTTGCGACACGTTTGTGGCCCGCCCGAGGGTGGCGGAAATGGCGGCGGGCTGGACGATCCCACCGGAATCCGTCACCTGCACCTCGACCATCCCGCCTCGGATCCGCGCATCGACCGTCCAGCCCAGCCCATCCTGCGCCGCGCGTTCGGCGTCAAAGGTCTGGCTGGCGATGTAGGAATTGGCCACTTCGAGCCCCGGAAAGGTCGCCACGGCCTGCCATGCCAGCACCAGATTGACCCCGATGATGACGGCGAAGGCGCCGCAAAAGATAGACAGCGCGTGCCATCCGGTGAATTCGCGGCTCATGGTGATACCCTTCCATTGAAACTGGTCGCGACACTGGCGCGGTGGCCGTCGTCGATGGATTCGACCCAGAGGCGCAGGTCGGTGCGGTCGCGGGTTGCCGCCGCCTCGGCGGGCCGCGCGGTGATGTAGATGCGTTGCAGCAGGCTGCTGTCGGCGGGAACCACGACCGTGTCGGTATCGCTGTTTTCAAGGTCGATCCGCAGGTTGTCGGCGGCCGTCAATGACAACTGGAACTGCCGGTCATCGCCGGTCTTGTTGCGCAGACGGAGATCGTAGATGTTGCGGATCGATCCGTCGCTTTGCACCACGAAGACCGGGTTGCGCACCGGCGAGACGGTCATTTCGATGTCGGACCGGATGAACAGCGCGAACAGCAGTCCAAGACCGATCCCCGACCACAGGACCGTGTAAAGGATGGTGCGCGGGCGCAGCACGTGTTGCCACAGCGGTTTCGGCGTCCAGCCGGTGCGGTCGGCGGGGGGCACATCGACCAGCGCCAGATAGTCGATCAGGCCGCGCGGTTTGCCGATCTTGTCCATCACCTCGTCGCAGGCGTCGATGCACAGCGCACAGGTGATGCATTCCATCTGCTGGCCGTCGCGGATGTCGATGCCCATCGGGCAGACGTTGACGCAGGCCATGCAGTCGATGCAATCGCCCTGACCGGTTTCGGGCAGGGTGTCGACCTCGGCATAGGCAGTTGCGGTGCGCGTCACGGCAGCGGCACGTGCCCCCTTGCGGTGCTTGCCGCGCGGTTCGCCGCGCCAGTCGCGATAGCCGACCGTCAGCGTGCCTTCGTCCATCATCACCGCCTGAATCCGCGGCCAGGGACACATGTAGATGCAGACCTGTTCACGCATAAGCCCGCCAAAGACGAATGTCGTCGCGGTCAGGACGGCGATGGAGACATAGGCGACATTGGGCGCATCAAGCGTCACCAGTTGGCGCGCCAGCGACGGCGCATCGGTGAAGTAGAACACCCAGGCACCGCCAGTCGCAACTGCGATTGTCAGCCAGCCAAGCCATTTGGTGATCCGCAGCCGCACCTTCCGCAGGCTCCAGCCGGCTTTCCACAGCCGCAGGCGGGCGTTGCGATCGCCCTCGATCCAGCGTTCGACCAGAATGAACAGGTCGGTCCAGACGGTCTGCGGGCAGGTGTAGCCGCACCAGACACGACCCAGCGCCGAGGTGAACAGGAACAACCCCAGCCCGGCCATGATCAGCAGCCCAGCGACGAAATAGAACTCGTGCGGCCAGATCTCGATCCAGAAGAAAAAGAACCGCCGACTGGCAAGATCCAGCAGCACCGCTTGATCGGGCAGGTTCGGGCCACGGTCCCAGCGCAGCCAGGGAAGCAGATAATAGACGCCCAGCGTCACCCCCATGATCCACCATTTCAGGCGGCGGAACGGACCCGTCACCCGCCGCGGAAAGATCGGCTCGCGTGGCGCGTAAAGGGGTTGCGAGGTGTCGCTCACTGGCTGGCTGCCGCATCGTCCGGCGCTGCGGTTTCACCACCGCCCAACTGGTGCACATAGGTGGCGACGGCGTTGATCTGCGCATTGCTTAGCCGCGGACTCCAGGCCGGCATAACGCCGAAACGCGCGTTGCTGATGGTGTCGGTCAGGCTGTCGCGGTCGCCGCCGTAAAGCCAGATCGCGTCGGCCAGATTGGGGGCACCCTGTTCGCGGTCCCCCAAACCTGCCGCGCCATGACAGGCCGCGCAGTTGTCGGCGAACAGTGTCGCCCCGGTCGCGGCCAGCGTCGCGTCACGTTCCTGCCCCGAGAGGGCGCGGACATTCTCGACCAGTGCCGCGATTTCGTCCCTGGTCAGAACCTCGCCAAAGGCCGGCATCTGGCTCCACCGCGCATCGGGGTCGACCTCGTTGCGGATGCCGTGGCGGACGGTGCCGGCGATGTCATCCTGCGCGCCGCCCCAAAGCCAGTCGTCATCCAGCAGGTTGGGATAACCCTTGGCGCCTGCCGCGCCCGACCCATGGCACTGCGAACAGTTGGTGCGAAACACCGCTGCACCCGAGGCCACCGCATAGCGGTAAAGCGCATCGTTCTGCGCCAGTGTCGGCAGGTCGGCGCTGGCCAGTGCGGTCTCCAGTGCCGCGTTGCTTTCGGCGGCGGCGGCGATGTCGCGGGCGATCTCCTGGCGGGTCGAATAGCCCAGCACCCCGGCGGTCGCACCGTTGATCAGCGGCCATGCCGGGTAGGCGATGCAATAGCCGATCGCCCAGACGATGGTGGCGTAGAACGTCCAGAGCCACCAGCGCGGCAGCGGATTGTTCAACTCGCGGATGCCATCCCAGACGTGGCCGGTTGTATCGATCCCGGTTTCTTCATCGACGATCCTGGGGCTGTCGGTCTCGGGTCCGGGACTGGTCATTTTGGCACCTCGATGGCCGCAACGCTGCCGCACTTGCAGTTCTCGCAGTCGTTCTTGCAGGCGTCGGCACTGTCGTTGCGCAGCGGGATCATTGCGGTGTCGCGATGCGATACCCGGCTGCCGGGGCGCAGCGCCCAAAGGATGACCCCGAGAAAGAAGAGGGCCATTGCCACCAGGAACCAGCTATCGGCGAAATGGCGCAAAACGGTATAGGTTTCCATATCGTGGCTCCTTAACGGCTGACGTCGGGGGTGAAGGTCGAGAAATCGACAAGCGTGCCGAGCATCTGCAGGTAGGCGACCAGCGCGTCCATTTCGGTGATCCCGGCCTGATCGTCGAAGTTGCTGACGTTTGCGTTCGGATAGCGGGCCAGCAAGCCGGAAGTATCTGCGTCCGGGTCACTTTGGGCGCGGAAATCGGCAGCGGCGTTGGCCATCATGTCGTCGTCATAGGGCACGCCGACCGCCCGGTGCGCCGCCAGCAGATCGGCGGTGTAATCGGCATTGATCGGGGTGCGGGCCAAAAAGGCATAACGCGGCATGATCGACACCGGCACGACCGCCTGCGGATTGGTCAGGTGATCGACATGCCAGGCATCCGAATAGCGCCCGCCGACCCGCGCCAAATCGGGCCCGGTCCGCTTTGACCCCCATTGGAACGGGTGGTCATACATCGATTCCGCGGCCAGCGAATAATGCCCGTAGCGGTCGACCTCATCGCGCATCGGGCGGATCATCTGGCTGTGGCAGGCATAGCAGCCCTCGCGGACATAAATTTCGCGACCGGTCAGTTCGAGCGGGGTGTAGGGGCGCATCCCCTCGACCTTTTCGATGGTATTTTCAAGGTAGAACAGCGGTGCGATCTCGACGATGCCACCGACGGACACGACGAGCAGCGATAGCACCATCAACAGGGTGGCATTGCGTTCGATCGCGCCGTGGCGGGCAAGAAAGCCGCGCTTGGCGGGGGTGTTGGGGGTATCGGCCATCTGTGCGGTCCTCACTCTGCTGCCATCGGAACCGGGGCGACCGCGCGCTGCCCGCCCCGGATGGTCATCCACATGTTCCAGACCATGATCAGGCCGCCGGACAGATACAGAATCCCGCCCAGACCACGCACCACATACATCGGGAATTTGGCGGCGACGGTGTCGGCAAAGGCGTTCACAAGGAAGCCCTGCGCGTCGACTTCGCGCCACATCAGCCCTTCCATGATGCCGCTGACCCACATCGACGACGCATAAAGAACGATGCCGATGGTCGCCAACCAGAAGTGCCAGTTGATCGCCGACATCGAATACATCTGCGCACGTCCCCAAAGCCGCGGCGTGAGGAAATAGAGCGCCCCGAAGGTGATCATGCCATTCCAGCCCAAAGCCCCGGAATGGACGTGGCCGATGGTCCAGTCGGTATAGTGCGACAGCGAATTGACGGCGCGGATCGACATCATCGGCCCCTCGAACGTCGACATTCCGTAAAACGCGAGGCTGATCACGAAAATCCGGATGATAGGGTCGGTGCGGATCTTGTCCCAGGCGCCTTGCAGGGTCATCAGGCCGTTGATCATGCCGCCCCAGGACGGCATCCACAGGACGATCGAAAACACCATCCCCAACGTCGAGGCCCAGTCTGGCAATGCGGTATAGTGCAGGTGGTGCGGCCCGGCCCAGATATAGAGAAAGATCAGCGCCCAGAAGTGGATGATCGACAACTTGTAGGAAAAGATCGGGCGGCCGGCCTGTTTCGGGACGAAATAGTACATCATCCCAAGGAACCCCGCCGTCAGAAAGAACCCGACGGCGTTATGGCCATACCACCATTGGGTCATTGCATCCTGCACACCGGCGAACAGCTGCACCGATTTCGACCCGAAGATGCTGACCGGCAGCGACAGGTTATTGACCACGTGCAGCATCGCGACGGTGACGATGAACGACAGGAAAAACCAGTTCGCAACATAGATGTGCCGTTCGCGCCGTCTGATCAGGGTGCCAAGATAGATCGCCAGATAGGCCAGCCAGACAAGGGTCAGCCAGATGTCGACATACCATTCAGGTTCGGCATATTCCTTGGATTGGGTGGCGCCCAGCAGATAGCCGGTCGCGGCCAGCACGATGAACAGGTTGTAGCCCCAGAACACGAACCAGCGCAGCGACCCGCCCCAAAGCCTTGTGCCGCAGGTCCGCTGAACGATGTAGAACGACGACATGATCAGGGCGTTGCCGCCAAATGCAAAGATCACCGCCGAGGTGTGCAATGGCCGCAGCCGCCCGAAATTGGCATAGGGCTGGGCCCAGTCGAAATTCAGCACCGGAAACGCCAGCTGGAACGCGATGAAGGTCCCGACCAGAAACCCCACGACGCCCCAGAAGCCTGTGGCGATGACCCCGGCACGCACCACGTCGTCCATGTATCCGTTGGCATCGACTGCCGGGCGGGGCGGTTCGCCGGTCTGGCGCAGGGTCCACACGAACATCCCGAAGGCGACGATCATGATGATGATCGCATGAACGACATAGGCCGGATCGCGGCCCCAGTTTGCCGCCAGCGCGGCGCAGAGCATGACAATTCCCAGCAGGATCAGTTTGACGACGTTCATGCGGTATCCCTTTGTTCCATCGGTCTGCCCGGCCCGGCCGTTAGGTGGGTGTCAGGTCAGGTCAGATCAGGAAATGAAGCAATCTGACCGACACGGCTTTGATCTGGATCAACGGTTTTCGGTCTTTTACAGTTTAGGGATTGTCGCAGCGGCGCGCCCTGCGCCCGCCCGAATTGGAGTAGGCCGATGTCAATCCGAACGATCTGCGCGGTTGTGACCGCCAGCGACCAGACCAACGACCTGTTGAGTGCGGCGATTGCCGCGGCGCGCACGTTTGATGCGCACCTGTCCGTCATCGCAATCGGTATCGGATTCGAGTTTGCCGGCGGTCTGTCAGCCGGAATCTATGCAGTGCCGCCCACCGATCTGGGCATCGAAACGGCCCGCGAAACAGCGGACACGATCGCCGATCTGGTGCGCAAGCGAATGGCATCCGAGGATATTCGCCATGATGTCGAGACCCGGATCGCCCTGCAGGGCGGGTTGACCGAGACACTGGGCCACTGCGCCATGTTCGCCGATCTGGTCATCGTCGCGCGGCCGCAAGCCAGCGAAACGCACCCCTATTCGTCAGACATCGTCGAGGCGGCGCTGTTCGGCAGCGAAACACCGGTTCTGGTCGTGCCGTCCGGCATGACCGCCGTGCGCTTTGACGGCAAGGCGCTGATTGGGTGGGACGACAGTCTGCCCGCGCTGCACGCGACACGGGCCGCCCTGCCGATCCTGAAAATGGCCGCATCAGTGCAGATTGCGATGGTTGAACCGCCGCAGGATGCCGACGACCGTTCGGACCCGGGTGGGGCGCTGGCGCAGTTCCTGAACCGGCACGGCGCAAAATGCGAGATTTTCGTGATGACAAAGACCGCTGCGACGATCGCCGAAACGCTGCAGAACCGCGCCACCGAGGCAGGCTGCGAGGTGATGATCATGGGGGCCTATGGCCACGGCCGGTTGCGTCAGGCCGTGTTCGGCGGTGTCACCCGGCACATGCTGGAACATGCGACCCTGCCGATCCTGATGGCGCATTGATCACTCAAGCAGGGCGTCTTCGACATCATCGCCGGTTTCCGCGATCAGCCGGTCAAGGTCGGGGATGATGACCTGACGCGCCCCATCCAGACGGATTACGCCGGACATACGCAGGGCGGTGATCTGGCGGCTTACGGTTTCAATCGTCAGCCCCAGAAAATTGGCCATCGCCTCGCGGGTGATCGGCATGTCCAGCCGCACCGCGTCAGCGTCGTTCGCCGGCCCGAGCGACGCTGTCCGCCGGCCGATCATGGCGATCAGACTGGCGATCTTTTCGCGCGCCGTCTTGCGACCCAAAAGCAGCATCCATTCCCGGGCCACGTCAAGCTCGTCCAGCGTCATCGTCAGCAATTGCTGACCGATGTGCGGTGTCTGCTTTATCAACGCCTCAAAGGGCTTGCGCCGAAAACAGCACAAGGTGACAGGCTGCACCGCGGTGACATCGTAATCGACCCGCGACCGCCCCGGCCGCCCGAGGAAATCCGACGGCAGCAAAAGCCCGACCATCTGGATGCGTCCGTCAGACAGGGTGCGGGTCAGGCTGGCGGCCCCCGAAACGACCGAGGCGACGAAATGCATCTCGTCGCCCGCAAACATGATCTGCGATCCGGCGTCAAAGGTCCGGTAGTACTTGATGTCCTCGAGTATCGCCATTTCCCTGGCATCGCAGGTCGAACAAACCGCCCGGTGACGGATCGGGCAGTCAGCGCATTTCTGGGATGGGTGGACCGAGATCGAAACGTTCATGCTGATTTCCGGTGGTGAGGGGCGCGGATCGCCGGATCACCTGTTTTCCCTGAATCGCCTCAAGAACAACAACTGAGCGGATACCACCTTCTGCCCGTTGGCGCATAGGCTAACAGTCATGGCGCGGTATTCCAAGGCATCGTGCTGGCCGCTGTCGGGGTCCGCACGTGTCAAGGTTGATCTGCAAGATTCCGAGGGTTCCGGATGACCGCCTGCCCCAACCCACATCACGCCCGACGGGAACGTCGCGGGCGGCGCCCTGAATCTCTGCAATCCGATGTCGATTTTGCGCCTAGATCAACAGCGACGCCGCCCCTTCAAGGCGCAAAAGGGCTACTTTGGCCTCGACCCCGCCAGCCCCGGAATAGCCGCCAAGCCCGCATGACGCCAGCACCCGGTGGCAGGGGATCAGCACCGGAATCGGGTTTGCGCCGCAGGCCTGCCCGATGGCTTGGGCCGAGACGTTCAGGTCGGTCGCGAGTTGCCCGTAGGTGCGGGTCTGTCCGAACGGGATGGCGCAGAGAGCGGCATAAAATTCGGCCTGAAACGGGGTTGCATTGGGGCGCAGGGGAACGGTGAAGCTGGTAAGGTCGCCGCTGAAGTAGGCGGCCAGTTCGTCCAGCGCGCGGGTCAGCACCGGATCGCTGTCAGGCACGGGCGTCGCCCGCCAGTCAAGCTGCGTCACCGCGCCGTTCTGGACGGTCACGGTGAGCGGGCCCACGGGACTATCTATCGACGCCCGCAACGGATTGCCGGGATCGAGTGCCAAACCCCTTACCCCAACGCCGCATCGCAGCGCCCGCAGACCCCGGCGTGACCATGTTGCCCGACGTCCGGCAGGATTTTCCAGCAGCGCTGGCATTTCTCGCCCTCGGCGAGGTTCATTTCGACAACCAACGGGCTGGTCCAGTCTCCGCTGATTTCCTGCGCACGTTGAGTTGAGATAGTGATCGCCGAAGTTATGCAGACTTCCGCGAAGTCTATCGCCTCTAATGCTGACTTGGCTTCCTCGTCGCTTTCCCAATGAGCCGCGATTGTTCCAAGATGAACGATTGGAGCAGCTTCAAGGCTAGAACCAATCTTTTTTTCCTGTCGAGCAAACTCGAGAACACCCGTAACAACGCGTCGAGCCTCCCGAATCTTCAGCCATTTCGCGGCGAGCACGTCGTCGCGCCAGTCGTCCGGCGTTTCGGGGAAGTCCACCAGATGCACCGAGCTATCCGCGCCGGGGAACCGTTCCAGCCAGACTTCCTCCATCGTGAAGACCAGCACCGGGGCGAGCCATGTCGTCAGCCGGTGGAACAGCAGGTCGAGCACGGTGCGCGCCGCCCGCCGCCGCGCGGTGTCGCCGTCGCAATAAAGCGCGTCCTTGCGAATGTCGAAATAGAAGGCCGAGAGGTCGACCGTGGCGAAGGTGAAGATCGCCGAGAAGACGCCCTGAAAGTCGTATCTCGCATAACCGCTGCGCACCTGTGCGTCGAGTTCCGCGAGGCGATGCAGCACCCAACGCTCCAGTTCGGGCATGTCGGCGGGGGCGACCCTGTCGGCCTCGGTGAAGTCCGCCAGCGAGCCTAGCATATAGCGCATGGTGTTGCGCAGGCGGCGGTAGCTGTCGGCGACGCCTTTCAGGATCTCCGGCCCGATCCGCTGGTCATTGGTGAAATCGACCTGCGCCACCCAGAGGCGCAGGATATCGGCGCCGTATTCCTTGACGATCTTGTCCGGTACGATGGTGTTGCCCAGCGACTTGGACATCTTCATGCCCTTTTCGTCGAGCGTGAACCCATGCGTCAGCACGCCCCGGTAGGGCGCGCGGCCGATGGTGCCGCAGGCCTGCAACATCGAGGAATGGAACCAGCCGCGATGCTGGTCGGTGCCTTCGAGGTAGAGGTCGGCCAGCCCGTCCGTCGACCCGTCGGCCCGGTCGCGCAGGGTGAAGGCGTGGGTGGTGCCGCTGTCGAAC
>JBBKXP010000329.1:0-2817 GCA_037969545.1 Paracoccaceae bacterium
GGCGCAGATCCTCAAACAGTTTCGCGGGATGAGCCGGTCCAGAATGCCGGTGCAGGACGGCGATGCAGACGACATCATTTGTGTGCTGATGACGCGTGACGTTCTGGTCCCGGCCCTGATGAGCGAACCGTTCGATCTGCGCGTCCTTCTGCGCCAAACGCCGGTCGTCCAGGATGGACAAAGTGCGTTGAGGTCATCGGCCAGTTCGAAGGTAACATCACGCCGATGGACGTTCTGGAAGCCATCAACGGCGATTTCCCGGACAGCGAGAGTGATGAGCCAAAAGTTGTCACCCGTGCCGACGGATCGTACCTTGTCGCAGGCTGAATGCCCGTGGACGAATTCGCCGATCTGCTGTCGCTGGAGCTTGAAGATGATCGCGACTACGAGACGGCAGCCGGATTTGTTCTTGAGAAGGTCGGCAGGCTGCCAAAGGTCGCGGAACGACTTGATCTGCAGAACTGGTCGATCGAAGTCGTCGATCTGGATGGTCGCCGCATCGCCAAGCTTCTGGTGATGCGCGTAGGCTAAGGAATAGGGCGACAGCAAGCAAGCCACCATGCCGCCGGAGATTGATCTCAAACTTAGCGATAGTCGACATAACAAGATCGGCGGTTAATCGCCTGCTACAAAAGGATTAGACGGTCCCTGTGGCCACTTTAAAAAAATCAAGGCCGGATTGGAAAAATAGATTTTCTAGGCGGGTATTGTTCGCCAATTCACTGCACGCCACTTCGTTGAGGCTGGGATCAAGTTTGCGCTTGAAGCTGCGGCATGTTGGGTGAACGAAACCGGCGAGAACCCGTCAACCGTCTTTTCGGAGCTTTGGCAACATGGACCTTCTTTTCGTCGATTTCTTGGGAAAACCTGTCTGGAGCTGGATCGGTTTTCTTGTGCTCGTTCTGGCACTTCTGGTCTTTGACCTTGGCGTATTGCAACGCAAATCCCACGAAATCGGGGTACGGGAAAGCCTGATGCTGTCAGCCTTCTACATCAGCATCGGCGTGCTATTCTCGCTCTGGGTCTGGTACTTTCTGGGCGAAGCTTCCGCGCTACAGTATCTGACCGGCTTCGTCGTCGAGAAAAGCCTCGCACTGGACAACATCTTTGTCATCGCGATGATCTTTGGATATTTCGGAGTGCCGCGCGCCTATCAGCACCGGGTGTTGGTCTATGGTATCATCGGTGTCGTCATTTTGCGCGGTATCATGATCGGCCTTGGGGCTGCAGTGGTTGCGCGCTTTGACTGGGTCCTTTTGATCTTTGCGGTGTTTCTGATCTTTACCGGCATTAAGATGCTGATTTCTGGTGGCGGCGAGTATGATGTTGCAGCCAATCCCGTGCTTCGTTTCATGCGGGCCAAGTTCCGGGTGACCGATGATCTGCACGGCGAACGATTCTTTGTCCGCGTGCCACACGCCAAAACCGGCAAGTTGGCGGTATTCGTCACGCCGCTCTTTCTGGCACTTGTGATGGTCGAACTTGCCGATGTGATCTTCGCCGTCGACTCGATCCCCGCGATCTTTGCGATCACGCAGGATCCCTACATCATCTACACATCGAACATCTTTGCCATCCTCGGTCTACGGGCACTGTATTTTGCTTTGTCCGCCATGATCCATCGCTTCACCTACCTTCCGACAGCATTGTCGCTGGTCCTGATCTTCATCGGCGGCAAGGTCATTGCCGCCGATGTTCTGGGGCTGGAAAAGGTGCCCGCGTCGATTTCGTTGGGGATCACGATGACTATTCTGATTGGCGGCATTGTCGTGTCGTTGTGGCGCACCCGCGCAAAGGCTTATGGTTCTGCTTCTGCCCCCATTGTCCAAGTCAAAGCCGAATGAACGCCCTGTCCTCCGGATTGCCTCTCGGCAAAGCCGCACCTGCAAAGAAACTGTCAGAGGTGCTGAGGGCACTCGATCAGAGCCCCGCCGAGCGGATTTCCCTTGGCGACATGATCACCGCACTTGGGGAACGAAGCTTCGTGCCTCTGATGATCCTGTTCGCGCTGCCAAACGTTTTCATCTTCGTGCCGGGATCGTCGGTCATAACGGGATTACCGCTCATCTTCATCGCATTTCAGCTGGTCTTTGGACGCCCTGCGGTCTGGCTGCCAAAGGTCCTGAACGAACGTTCGATAGCGCACGCCGCTTTCACCAAGGTTGTTACCCATGCGGTGCCTTGGATCGAATGGGTGGAGCGCATGGCGCGTCCGCGCTATTGGCCGTTTTCGCGCGTCGTGGCGGAAAGGATCGTCGGACTGACCAGTTTGGTGATGGCCATTTTCATGTTCCTACCCATTCCTTTTGCAAATTCCCTGCCAGCCGTGTCGGTGATCACATTGGCACTCGGTTTGGGTGAACATGATGGCTTGTGGCTTGCAGGCGGCGTGGTTGCCAGCCTCGTTTCAACTGCAATCGTTTTTGCCATTTTTGCGGCAGGCACTTTCGCAATGCTGAGCTTTTTTTAAGGACCCAATTGACGCCATCGCAGAATGAAGCCTCCGCAGCGCTGCAAGGTCACGGCGGCGACACCCACCGCCCCAATCGGACCGCCGCCTTGACGCTCGGAGCAGTTGGTATCGTTTACGGCGACATCGGCACAAGTCCGCTCTATGCGTTTCGCGAGGCGCTGCGTCCCGCCGCAGAAGACGGCTTAACCGAACCCGAGGTTCTTGGCGTCTTTTCCTGTTAATCTAGGCGCTGATCCTGATCGTGACCCTGAAATACGTTCTGTTTCTTCTGCGCGCGGATAACCGTGGCGAAGGCGGAATCTTGTCACTCGTTGCACTCGTCCAAAAGAAACCCAAAAGAATTG
>JBBKXP010000330.1:0-21294 GCA_037969545.1 Paracoccaceae bacterium
CCGCTCCGCCACCCGGGCCTGCAAAATCAGGCGGCGGCAAGGGCAACAACCTTGGGTCTGATGCCGAAGCCAAGATCTCTGCCATCTGGTCACAAATTCTGGGTGTTCCGCAGATCGGACCGAACGACAATTTCTTTACCATGGGCGGGCATTCCCTGCTGGCCGTACAGGCCCACCGCGAAATGCGCACGGCACTAGGGATCAACACTCTGGCGATCACCGACATCTTTCGCTTTCCCACATTGGCGGGACTGGTCGCACACTTGGGACTGGGCACCGACGCAGGCTCTGACACATCTTCAACGGCAACTGCAGACCGCGCCCAATCACGTGCTGATGCGATGTCGCGGCGGCGGAACATGAGGGCGAACCGCACCCCGTCACCGCGATGAAACGATCTGAAGCGGGCGTCGCAAAAGACGATACCCTGATCGCGCTGCAGCGGATGGCCCGAAAGATGTTTCCGGTTTCGGTGGCGATCGGGGTCACCGACCCGCGGCGTCCCGGCATTGGCCTGTTGCCCGCAGAAGCGGCAGCAACCCGCGGCATGGTCCGCCGCCGACGCGAGGAATTCACCGCAGGACGTCTGGCGGCCCGTCAGGCAATGGCGGCTCTTGCATGTGTACCAAGCGCCGTGCCGATGGGCACCGACCGGGCGCCAATATGGCCGGAAGGTCTGCGGGGCAGTCTGACACATTGCGCGACAGCCTGTCTGGCCGTCCTGACCCTGGATAATCTTCTTCTGGGTGCCGATCTGGAACCAGACGCTCCGCTACCTGACGATATGACGGCACTTGTCTGCAATTCTGCCGAGCAGAACTGGTTGGCCAGACAGCCACTGCAGCTTCGCGGACAGCGCGCCCGTTTGATTTTCAGTGCCAAGGAAGCCGCCTACAAGGCACAGTACCCCGTAACCAGGCAGCTGTTTGGCTTTCAAACCCTGCAGATTCTGCCCGATATCGTCGCCGGCAAGTTCAGCGTCACATTCGCCGAGCCCGTTGGGCGCTTTTCAAGAGATTCCAGCCTTGCGGGAAGCTTCGACATCGCGGCAGGCCTTATTTTAACAGGCATTGTCGCACACCAAGCCGAAACCTAGTCTTTGCTGACTATTCTGGCGGATTGCGCGATCGGCGAAAATTAACAGTTCATTCAGAATTTTCCGGCATAGTTCTGCCTATTGATACCGCAATGCGATCCTCGCTTTCCCGAATCCAATTTGCGGTGTTAACTGACAACGTACTGCGGGAGGGGCATACAACACATGGAAAGAACGCTGTAATGCCGCTGTGCGATAGGGCCATGAACAACGTTGGCGCAGAGTCAGATCATGACGACGCGCAAGCGATCAAGCTGATTTTCGGCGGGATCGTCATGGGCACTACGACAAATGTTCTGGCGTTGATGCTTGGATATCCCTTTTTGGTTGCATTGCTTTGCCACTCCCTGTTCGGAATTCTGGGTATGGGTCTGATGCTGACGTTCAACGTCAAACGCAATTCATTGCGCACCGATGCAATTTCCAACCCCAAAGGCGCAGTTTCCTGAAGTTTCATAATTCAATGCAATTTTAAGCATTGTTTCCGCGCCAGATAACCCGAAACATACGCCACCGAAAATCTTTCCGTCTTTGCATCTGACTCTTGCAAGCAAGACGCAGTTATTGCTACGTCTTGCGCCAACGAGGCCGCCATTTTGGAGCTTCGATTTCCTGAGGCAATGATGAAGATTACAAAAAAGTTGCGCGGCGTTGTGGTTGGCGGCGCTATGATGCTTGCGGGATCGGTCGCAAATGCCGGAACCGTTACGTTCGATCTGGCTGGCCACCTTGCCGCGACAAGCAGCGGGTTTCAATTGACATCCAACGGCGTGACGGCCCTGTTCCAAGGCTTTCGTTTTCTGACGCTGAACGCATTGGCCGATACTATTGCAGATACATCGACGGTAACAAGTTCTCAGATCGGGCGTTACAATGCTGGCGTTGGCGTGACCAGCGGCTTTAAGGACAGCCCGGCGGTTGACAGTTATGATGGCTTTGACTTTGTCAGTGTCACCCTGCTGACGGGCGCCTTGCGAATCGCAAACATATCTTTTGGGTCTGTGATTGATGGGCAGGACTCGTTCCGCTGGATGTGGGACACAAACGGCGATGGTGCGATTGGCGGCGGCGACACTCTCAGCCAATCCTACGACATCACCGATAATTCCGGGTCGTTTGGTGCCATGACTGGTCAATCCAGCAGCGTCTTTGGATTTCTTGCGAGCGATGCCAGCTGTGGCGTCGGCTGCACGAAGGCAAGCTACTGGAAACTCCGGAGTATCAGCTTTGACGTCACCGCAGTTCCGCTGCCTGCAAGTTGGTTCCTGATGCTGGCCGCGCTGGGTGGTCTTGTTGTAGCGCGGCGGCGATCTGCCTGATGCGTGTCACGAAATAGTCTGTCGAAGGGCGGTCCATCGGGCCGCCCTTTTGGTTTTCGACATCTGGAATGTCTGCAAGTCGGACGCGCAACGCGGACGACCCTGAGCGGAGATCCGGAAACGGGCCCCTGCAGTCGCCATGAAATCACTATTCAGACGGAAGTTCGGCCAGTACGCGTCGTGCATTTTCCAACTGTGGCAGTCCGCTGTCACCACCCAATGCGATTGCGCGGGTCAAGGTCTCGCGTGCCGCCGCATGACGTTCCAATGACAGGTAAGTCATGCCAAGGTGATATTGCGTCAAGGCGTCGTTTGTGAGGTTGCCTGCCGCAGGCTCAAGATAGGAAAGCGCCTCTTCATAATTGCCCCTGCGATAGGATATCCAGCCAATCGTATCCTGGAACTCCGGCACTTCTGTACCACGCAGGCGCGCCGCAATCGCATAGGCCGAAGCAATGCTGGCACTGTCCTCTCGGTGCGAGGCGAGCATGCTTGCCAGGTTATTGGCAACGACCAGGTTTCCGCTGTCCTGCGCATAAAGAGATTCGTATATGGCAATCGCACCTTCGAAATCGCCGATGATTTCCAGCCTTGCCGCCTTCATCAGGCGCGGCGTTGTGGCATTCGGGTTTGCCTCAATCGCGGCATCCAGAATCTTGTCGGCTTCGTCGAAGCGATTCTGGGTCGCCAAAAGCGCATAAAGCGCCTGGAGTGCCTCCTGGTTTTCCGGAGCCTCGGCAATCAACGCGCGATAGCCCGCTTCTGCGGCGTCCGCGTCTCCGGCCAGAACAAACAGACCGGCCTGCAGAAAGCGCAAGGTGGGGTCGTCCGGCGTCGCGGCAAGCTGGGTTGCCAAGAATTCACGCGCTTCGTCCAGATGGTTCGCCCGCACCTGCGCTTCGATCAACTGCGCCTTGGCGGCAATACTGGTCTCGCCATTGGCGATCATGCCTTCAAGCAGCACCATGGTTTCCTCAAACCGCTGTTGCCTGTTCAACAACTCGACCTCGACCGCTGCTGCAAGACCATTGGCCGACTCTGTCCCGAGGGCACGCAACTGCCTGATGATCCGCGTCACCCGGTTCCATTCACTTTTGCTCAGCTGAATTTCGGCCATGCTGACCAGAAGTTGTACGTCTTGCGGAGCGACAGTCAGTGCGTTCGCCAGCACGGCATCTGCTGCGTCCACCCGGTCGCGAGCCAGAAGGAATTTGGCATAGCGCAGAGATTCTTCGGCACGCTGGTTTGAAATATCGACAGCCATTGCATACTGCTGACCGGCCAGATCGTGATCCCCGGACCGTTCATAGGCTTGCCCAAGCAGGGTAATCACACCGATGTCCCGCGGTGCCTGTGCCAAAGCCTGGCGCAGCGCGAGTATCGCTTCGTCCGGAGTGTCTGCGGCAATCAACCACTGTGCGCTCATCTTCAGCGCTTCGACGTGACCGGGATCTTCGGCGATCACCTCGGACACATAGGCGCGCGCCCTCGCATTATCGCCGTTGGCTTCAAGCATCTGGGCCAGGACGATCTTGGAATCACGGGCCTGGTCTGATGTAACTGCCCCGGCGACGATCGCTTCCATTTCAGTGATCGCCGCGTCGCGTTGACCTTGGGTGAACAGGATGGTCGCACGCAAGACCCGATAGCGGCCGTTGTCTTCCTCGCTGGCGATCAACTTTTCCAGTTCCAGCTTCGCTGCATCAGGCCCCTGCGTCTGGCTCAGAAAATCAACAACGGTTATTTTCTGATCAATCGTCGCATCAGGCGCGCTGGCAAGGCGGCGCAAATAGGCCTCTGCGGCCGACAGATTATCCTGCTCGACATACCAGGTAATCAACATCTCGCGCACCTGAAGGTTTTCAGGAAACTGCACAGACATCTCTTCAAGGGCGGCTTGCACGCCTGCGGTGTCACCGCTGCTATCCAGCAAACCCAGCCGGATCACATGCATATCCAGCTGATCCGGGTCCAGGGCCAGACCATCTTTGATCAGCGCTATGGCCTCGGGAATGTCGCCGGCGTTGATATCGTGATCGATGACGATTTTGCGGGCAATCACGCTTGCCGGGTCATCCAGCAGGGCCTGCCTTGCAGTGGCAACCGGGGCTGCGGTCGCAGCAACATCTTCGGTCATCACGGCCGCACGGTAGTCAAGCATTGCTGTGATCACCTTGACCCGCGGATCGGCAGGCAACAGATCTGCAGCAGCCCGACCGTGGATTTCCGCGTCATCCCAGCTGTTCGCCAGAATGGCAATCTCGGACAATGCAATCAATGCCTCGGGTGTATCAGGATATTGATCCAGCACCGCCAGATACTGGCCATAGGCGTCCGTCAGCAACCCGCGGTCGCGCTGCGCATCTGCATAGACCAGCCGGGCCGCTTTGTGGCGCGGATTCAAGGCAAAGACATTACGAAGCTCGACCAAGGCACGATCCACGTCGCCGGCTTCCAAAAGCGTCAATCCGGACTGAAAATATCCTTCCGCGCGCTCTTCCGAGGTTTTGCAACCCGCAAGGAAAAGCACCGATATCAGGATCAGTTTAGATAAAAATCTGGTTCGAGGCACAGGGCGGTCTTTCAGGAGCATGGAACACAAGATGTGTCGGCTACCTGCAACATGCAAGCAGCTCCATCATCCGGGAATCCTCAGAGAAGGGTCTCATTCGATACCCGGCACATGTCAATTATGCAGCCGCCTAGTAGCCCGTGCCGCTCATCACAACGCCGACAGTCGCCGCAAGTATCTTGCAGTCTGTCCGGAAGGACATCTTGCGATAATAGTCGGTGTCGAATGTCGCCCGCGCCGCAAATGTGGTTTCGTTGCGGTCGGAAATTTGCCATAGACCAGTCAGACCCGGTCGCAGTGCATAATATGCCTTGCCGGGGTACAATTTCCTCTGATCCGACATCATTGGACGGGGGCCGACAAGGCTCATGTCGCCGGTCAGGACATTCCAAAGCTGCGGCAATTCATCGATCGACATCTTGCGCAAGATACGCCCGATGCGGGTAATCCGCGGATCATCCTTCAGCTTTTGAAGCTCCGCCCACTCCTGGGCAGCGTCGGCGTCATGCGTCAGCAGCGTTTCCAGTGCCTGCTCGGCATCTGGCGACATTGTGCGGATCTTCCAGATGGTGAATTCACGGCCGCCACGACCGACGCGTCTTTGACTGTAGAGCGGCGAATGCCCGTCGCGCGCGACCAGGATCATCACCACTGCCAGAACCGGAACCAAAAATGGCAAGGTCAGTACGGTACAGAGAATATCGAACAGGCGCTTTGCAACGTCGCCGTAAAGATCAAATTGACTGGCATAGGCAAAACGACGCGTCCCAAGCAGCGGGAGGTCGTCAGGGGCATTTCCGTTGGTAACAGATTGATCAAACATAAAAAAAACTCTCACAAACTTTAGGATTTAAACATGGCAAATCGCCAACTTGTTACTGTTACTGCACTGATCCAGCACCAATTTCCTGGCGCCCGCCAAGTTCGCCAGACTAGTCTTGAGGCGCATGTTCTTTGATAAGCGGACAACTACTTCTTTGAGAGAGGCGCAGCAACAAATTTTAGGTATCCGGAGGATATTGCAACCTCAGGTTGCGTTATGTTTCTTGTCTTAGTGCAATGAATGGCAGAACACGAATTTATATAAAATATACCACCCTTTTTAACCGCAATCTAAGAAACCTGCAATGATTCGCGCGGACTGCCTGTGCGCTCATCCCAAATGCCCAAACCACGCCACAATGGCCTGTTTTGAGTTGGCAAGACATCGGGCTGCCTTGGCAGACCCGGTGCGCACGCCAGAAAGAGGAAGTAGGCAGATGCAATTTGAAAACCTCGGAGACGCAAAGTCGGGCATCGGCAAGATCATCAGCGTTGCTGAACGTCAAATGCGCTCCGTTCGCCACAAACGGAATGCGGACCCCTTATTTTCTTGGGAAAACCAGGATGTCGTCACGCTGGAATTTAGGTCTGTTAGAGCATCAAATGCTGGGTTAGGTGTGATAGCCAGCAACTTGATGTCTGACGACAGGCTGCACCCGACAGTCACGACAGCAACTTCCGGTTATTCAGCGATCGGATCAAATCACAGGAACACGACGGCGGCCACAGATGGCACCGTGGCAATCGGGATGACGGGGAACCAGGCTGATACGCCAGTCAAACAATCTATGAACACGTCCTTTAACTTATATACCGGGCACTTCGGCCTGAAGGAACGCCCGTTCTCGCTGCTGCCGGACCCGGATTTTCTGTTCTGGGGTGCTGGTCATACACGCGCCTATACAATGCTGGAATATGGTGTTCTGACACGGGCCCCGATCACCTTGATCACCGGTGAGGTTGGCGCCGGTAAAACCACGCTCATGCAGCACCTGCTCAAGAATATCGAGAACGAACTGACGGTGGGCCTGGTGTCAAATGCGCATGGCGATCGGGGCGAGCTGTTGCGCTGGGTGTTGATGGCGTTGGATCAGCAACCGGATACCCAGGCCAACTATGTCGATCTTTTCGCGGCGTTTCAGAAGTTCCTGATTGCCGAATACGCCCGTGGCAATCGCGTTGTCCTGATTTTCGACGAAGCGCAGAACATGAGCCGCGAGTCGCTGGAAGAGTTGCGGATGTTCACCAACATCAACTCGAACAAGGATGAGCTGCTGCAACTGGTCCTGATCGGCCAGCCGGAACTGCGCGACATGGTCCGCCGACCCGACATGAAGCAATTTGCACAGCGCGTTGCCGCCAGCTTTCACCTGTCGCAAATGGATGCAGAAACCGTGCACCAGTATATCCACCATCGTCTGAAGATCGCCGGAGCCAAGAGCAATCTGTTCAGCCAGTCGGCAACCCAGCTGGTCTATGATGCAACCGGCGGCGTCCCGCGTCTGGTGAACCAGCTTTGTGATCTCGCGATGGTCTATGCCTACACCGAAGGTCACAAAACTGTTCTGCGCAAAACCGTGCAGTCGGTCTTATCTGATGGCACTTTCTTTGGATACACTGATAAAGAATCAAAGGAAGACCCGCAGCAATGATCACGGAAGTGAAGTTCTATCTTTCGCTGTTCTTGCGGCGGATACACTACTTTTTGCTTGTTTTCATCGCCTGCACGTCGATCGGCGGGTTCTTGGCATATACTTTGCCGCCAGTTTATCGCGCCGAGGCGCGTCTGCTTGTTGAATCGCCCCAAATCCCCGACGATCTGGCGGCTTCGACAGTTCGGGCCGAAACGCCAGAACTGCTGCGGGTCATCGAACAACGCCTGCGAACCCGGGCAAACCTCCTTGAAATCGCGCGAAAATTCAAGATCTACGCGGCCGCGACGGACATGACTGCAGATACAATCGTCAGCGCCATGCGGGATCGAATTGGCATCACGCTGCCGGGTAGCCGCGAATCCACGGGTGTGGTGGTTGTTTCGTTCGATGCGCCTACGGGTCAGGAATCATCCGAAGTCACCAACGAACTTCTCACCCAGATTCTACAACAGAACGTCGAACTGCGAACGACTGCCACTGGACAGACACTGGACTTCTTTGAACAGGAAGTGGCCCGTCTTGATGCCGAAATGGGTCAGCAGGACGCGCGCATTCTGGAGTTCAAGCTGAAGAACAAGGACGCGCTGCCAGAGAGCCTTGATTATCGCCGTTCGCGGCTGGCGGCGTTGCAGGAACGCGTTCTGCAGATCAACCGCGAATTCTCCTCACTCACTGATCGGCGCGCACGGCTTGAAGAGGTGTTTGCACAGACCGGCCGGGTCGATCTGAGTGACGCCAGTCTGTCGCCGGAACAACGACAGTTGCGGGATCTGGAAAACCAGTTGGCCTCTGCGCTGGTGATCTATTCGCCTGAGAATCCGCGGGTTCGATCGCTCAAGGCGCAGGTTGCAGCCCTGAAGCAAACTGTAGAAGCCCAGATTCTGGCCGGCAACGAAGGCCGCAGCCAGTTGGTGACCGCTTACGATCTGCAAATATCCGACATTGACGGGCAGATTGAATTTCTCGCGGAACAAAAGGCCGGGGTCGAGGCAGAGATGACGGGCCTGGCGCTGTCGATCGATGCAACGCCGGAAAATGCGATCACGCTGGGAACCCTGGAGCGGGACTTTGACAATCTGCGCATGCAATTCAACCAGGCGACCGCCGGGCTCAGCGAGGCCCGCACCGGCGATCGGATCGAGGCCCTGGCAAAAGGCCAGCGCATCGTCGTCATCGAACAGGCAACCGTTCCCACATCGCCCTTCAAGCCAAACCGCAAATTGATCATGGCGGCGGGCGCCGGCGGCGGCGTTGCCGCTGGCCTCGGGCTGATCTTTCTGCTGGAACTGCTCAATCGTTCGATCCGGCGCCCGGTCGAGCTGACCAATGCCTTGGGGATCAAGCCATTTGCCACCCTGCCCTATCTCAGCACCGCCCGACAAAGGTCGATGCGCCTGCTGGTCATCGCGTCAATCCTGATCGCAGGCATTGGGCTGATCGTTGCCGGTCTCTACTTTTTGCATATTTACGTGATGCCGCTCGACATGTTCATTCAACGAGTATCTGAGAAACTTGGCCTGCAATCGGTGCTGGACAAGTTTCAAAACGGGTTTGGAAGCTAGTATATGGAACATATTCGCGATGCCATCGACAAGGCACGCAAGGAAAGAGAAGCCGCGCAACAGCAGGCCCGGCCACTTGTCCTTGAAAATCCGCATGCAGAGAATGCGATGCGCACGACCGGCCCCTCCTTGCCGGAAATCTGGAAGGCCCTGCCATCCTTCCCGGTCAATGAAAAATTTCTGGCCCGGAACATGATCCTGACCTATCAGGCGAACGCCGGGGCAGCGCCTTTCGATGTGCTGCGCACCAACATGCTGCATGAAATGCGCAGCAAGAAATGGCGGCGCGTCGCCATCACATCCCCCGGGAGCAAATGCGGCAAGACAACGCTCTGTCTCAACCTGGCGTTCAGCCTGGCGCGGCAGTCCGAAATCCGGATCATGGTGGTTGAGCTTGATTTGCGGCGTCCGGCTATTGCACGGATGCTGCGGCTGACCGAAAAAGTGAACTTTGCCGACGCGCTCGCGGGCAAAGAGCCCCCCGAGAAACATATCAGGCGTCATGGTGACAACCTTGCCATTGCATGCAGCCACAGCCCGATCAGCAGCCCTGCGGAGCTATTGCAGGGGTTGGCTGCAGCGCAGATCATTGACGATCTGGAAGCACGATATCAACCGGACGTGATGATGTTCGATATGCCACCCATGCTGGTCGCCGATGATACGCTGGCATTTATCGACCAGATCGACTGTGCGCTTCTGGTGGGTGCCGCCGAAGCCACCACGCTTGATGAAATCAGCCGCTGCAAACAGGATCTGGAAACCAGGACGAATGTCATGGGGGTTATTCTGAACAAATGTCGCTATCTGGACAGCGCCGAAGGCTATCGCTACGGCAGCTACTGACCCGACCTCCGGTCGGGTTGAACCACCTTGTCTGCGCCGCTAGTTTGCGCGCAGCGTGCGAGATGCACGACGTTTGGGAAATGGTATGTCAAGACTGTTAATGATTGCCCCGGCACCAGTGATTGAGCTGGCCGACGGAAAGCTGAAACTTGACATAAAGTTTGTCGAAGGCATGCGTATCCATGTGGCCCAATGGGACGGCCCGGTCAGTTGCATTTTGAAACGTGGTGTAACCGATATCCCTTTTGGTGCCATTTATGACCCGGCCGATCTTGATTTTACACTAGATGTTGTTGCGCATGAGGCCCCTATCAAAGTGGACGATCTGGCCGCAAATGATCTGATTTTCGCCGGGGCGGATATGTACGACGTGCTGCATCTGGCGGCACCAGATCAACGACCTGCCGGGACGAAACTTGTCTATTCGATCGAATATGATCTGGATACCCGCATGCGGATTGCATCGCTGGAGCGCAACAGGAGTTTCTTGCGCAAACTGCGCACCAAGGCATGGTTGTTAAATCAGGAACGCCGCCGTCGCGTCGCCTTGCGCGGCTGCAACGGGATTCAGGCCAATGGTTATCCGGCATTTGCCGCCTACAGCAAACTGAATCCCAAGACGCTGCTGTATCTTGATAACCGGATGAGCCACGCGATCATGGCAACGCCGCAGGAACAGGCCGCGCGCTCGACCCATCTGCAATCAGATGCCCCATTGCGGCTTGTCCATTCGGGTCGGCTGGAACCGATGAAAGGCGGGCAGGATCTGATCCCCGTGGCAAATGCGCTGCATCAGGCGGGAGTCAAATTCACCCTCGACATCTTCGGTGACGGCAGCCTGGGCCCGGACATTACCATAGACATCGCCAGGCGTGGCCTGGGCGATATGGTCCGCATCCATGAACCGGTCGATTTTGAAACGGTTCTGGTGCCCTTCATGCGTCAGAACGCAGATCTTTTCTTGTCCTGCCACCGCCAATCCGACCCGTCTTGCACCTATCTGGAAAGCCTCGGCTGCGGCATTCCGATTGTCGGATATCAAAATGAGATGTGGCTAAATATGGCGACACGATCCGGTGGTGGATGGGCCATGCCGCTTGGCAAAATCGTTCCCTTTGTCGATAAGGTTGCAGAGTTGGCCGGCAATCGCGCCGCGATCATGAAGGCCGGGCAGCAAGGTCTGGAATTTGCCCGGAACCATGCATTCGAGGTTGAGTTTTCCAAGCGCATGGACCATTTGGCCGAGATTGCACACGCCAGTTAAGGTGGTTCGTTTTGAATTGGACCATCCGGCAGGCCTGGTGGAAGCCGTTAGGCCGCACGCGCCGCTACTCTGACCCGGGTGCCGGACCCTCATTCAGGATCATATCGCGCCCCTGCTGGACAAGATGATATTGCGCCCCGGCGATATCGGATGTTTCACCTAAATACCTGCTTTCACTGCCGGTTTCGCGCCACCAGCCTGTCGTGTGATTGCCATCGTCGCGATAAATGTCCCGCCAAGGGGCCGACCAATGCAACAGCGGGTCAAACTCAGCCTCACGCCCTACAGCGTCATAGTCGATATCACGCAGCTGCATCAGTCCGTCCGCATCAGGTGCATAGTGGCGCACCTCATGCGTCGGAAAGCTGACCGACAATATGGCCGGAGCGCTGTCGTAGGTGCCATTCCAAGCAAAGACCCCGACATCGACGCGCGAACTGATCCGTGCCGGCCCGTTGCCGAAGGCCACAATGGGCCGTGCGTCCTGCCATTGCAGCATGATCTGGGCCCGCGTTCCGGCCGGATCCAGCGGCGCGATCTGCACCCGCGCGGGATCACCGCGCAGCAGCACCCAAGTAAACTGCAAGTCGTGGCCATTGGGATCACGGGTCTGCGCTGCCGACACGACGATCCTTTTCTCCCAAGCCGTGCTGCGCCAGATGCGGGCGATGGCGGACGGGGTGTCAAACAACCGCTCTGACAGTCCGCCAAGGCCGGCAGCGGAGGCAAAATCCTCGACCTCGACCGCCAGGCGCACCATCGGTGGAATTGTTTCGGGTCGCATCGCCGCAGCCAGCGCCACCATCCGCTCCGGAGCCAGCTGACTGGCATCAAAGACTGTGGGGTGGGCAGCCGCCGACAGATACGTTTCGCGCATGCGGATCGTTTTCAGGCTGCGTCGCAGGATCATCTGCACTGTCGGCGCTATCAACCCGGCAGCCTGCAGCTTGTCGCGTGTATCCGGCGCAAAGCTCGCCAGGGTCATCGCCAAAGCCTGCAAGAACGGCTGATCGGAACCCGACGATCCCTGGCTTATCACCATGTAGGGCCACTGCGCCGGAAAGAGATCCACCGCATCATGATCCAGATGTTCCGGGTATACATAGATATGATTGGTCACATAGCTGCGAAAGCTGCGGTCGGGCCAATTGTCTTGCGTCATCGCCGCCCGTGGCAGACTGCGCGGCGCCGCACCCTGGGTCACCGCCATCGAGGCATTGCCCAGCACGATCGCCGGATAGACAATTGCCGCGCCCAGTCCCTGATCCAGCGTCTCGTCGCGCAATACGGGCCCGTAGCGCAGGTGTGACAGACCGGGAAACATCGCCGCAGGCAGTTCGGAATGGCCCCGGTCGCGATTGTCGTAGATCACGCCATCGAACCCGGCAATGCGGCCGCGCGCCGCCAGGCTGCGCAACAGGATCGCACCGGGGTCATCAGCACTTGCGGCAACGACCGGCAGGGCGGGATCGACCGGGGGCGGGACGATCGTCGGTGCAATCCAACCCAGAGGCCCAAACGGCACCAGGGCCTCTGGCTCCAGCCAGATGTCCTCGGCGAACGCCGACATTGCACCGAACGCCATAACGCCGGTCAAAATGATGCGGACCAAAAGGGTCTCGCCCCAGCGAAAGAGATCAGCCTTGTTTCTTTGCGTCCATTGCCGGTTTTGCATTCTTGGTTCCTGACGTCATGGCGTTAGCCCGCGATCTGATACTTGCCGGAATACCGGCTGCAATTGCATCGGCGGGCACATCCCGGGTCACCACCGCATTGGCCCCGATGATCGCATGGTCGCCAATCTGCACCGGGCCCAGAATTTTCGCTCCGGCGCCGATATCGACATGTCCCCCGATCCTCGGGGCGCCGCGCCGGTTTGCCTTGGTTCCGAGTGTAACTTGGTGAAAGACAAGACAGTTCGGACCAAGCGTCGCATCGGGATGAATCACGATGCCATTGGGATGCGGCAACAAGAGCCCGCCGCCGATGTCAGCGGTCAGGCTTATTTCGGCCTGTGTCACCAACGACCAGAACTGGTGCGCCATGACCCACCATTTTTTCGCCGCCCAAGCCAACGGGCTGCGGCTGTGTCGCAATGACTGATAGCGCCTGATGCTGCGCAAAAGTTTGCGGGACGGATCCCACCATTGCCGCGGCTTTTCGCGGCTCCAATCCGGCGCGGTTGCCGAAATCATCTCTGGCGCACCGACGGGTTCTGATGCCACTGATCTATTCCCTTTATGTGAAGGCGCGCGTTGCCCGCAGGTTTATACCGCTTCCAATCAGAATCAGGACCGGACCGATCATTTCGAGCAACCAGTTCGTTCGTACCGTTCCCAGCCGGACATTGATCAACTGATCCATATGGTGAAAACCAGCGGCCCGGATGGCAACAAACCCCAGCACAAAAACCAACCCGGTCAGGGCCAGCCCACTACGTCGCAACGTCCCGCGCAAGATGAACCCCATCAGGGCAAACAGGATCAACATCGCTAAGACGGCCGTCACGATGAACCAGATCTGCACTGCGCGCCGTGTCGCATACCAACCCTGCAACTCTGCCATGCAGCGTGCCGTGGTCGTCAGCAGCGACTGGAGATCCAGCTGTTTGTTCAGCCCAAGGGCCAAGAGAATGACCCCCAGAATGACCCAGAACCGCCGTTCGCGGCGCGCCGATATCGGTGGAAAGCGGCCCCGCACTGCAACCCGCAGCGCAACGACAGCCGTCAGCGCATAAAGCGCGACGATCAGCCACCCCATCACACCGGGGTCGCCGATTCCGATCGCCCACCGATGTGCGGCACAGTTTGCTATTTTCGTCACACGCTGCCTTCTCTTCAAGGCCTGCAGCCACGCCAACCCCGGCATCGGCCCTGCGCAGAAGCAGCACCTCGCTTCGCAGGAAGATCAATCGTAATTCCATGTTTCTTTTCAATATGTGCACAATAAACTCCGATCTGACCCATTATGGCGATCTTGGGAACCTGGCTGTGCCATCGGAACCGCTGTCCGTTCAAATTCCTGGCAAAGAGTAGTTTCTCGCCTTGGATTGCGTTAGGCATTGGCGGGATCACTATGCCAAATCTCAAACAACAGTATCAAGTTCCCAGATAGAATGTCTCACGCGCCATCAGTTGTCCGGCCAACTACACGGATCACCACCCTGTTGACATGGGGCATGTTCTGGCTGGTCGTAATGACCATTGCCTCGCTGACGCTGTTTCAAGAGGGCATTGCGGAACTGTTGAAGGCCTGGCAGCTGCCCGAATACAGTCATGGCCCGCTGATCCCGGTTCTTTCGACCCTGCTGTTTCTAAAGCAGCTAAGAACGGTACCTGTGCAAACCGGGGGCCTGCCCGATCGTGGACCCGGCGTTGTTCTGCTGATGATCGCCTTGTGTCTGGCGGTGGCCGGCAAGCTGATCCAGATTGGCGATATTGTCACATACGCCATGATCCTCTGGGTGGGCGCCCTTCTATTGATCAGTTTTGGCTGGCGCCGTGGCCGGCATTTCTGGCCCCCGGTCGTCCATCTCGTCTACATGTTGCCGCTGCCCGGTGCGCTTTACTATGGCGTTTCAACCTATCTGCAGGGGGTCTCATCCGAGCTGGGGGTCTACTTTCTGCAGCTTTTGCATGTACCGGTGTTCCTGGAAGGCAATATCATCGACCTCGGGGTCTATAAACTTCATGTCGCCGAAGCCTGTTCGGGCCTGCGCTATCTGTTCCCGATCTTGAGCTTTTCCTACATCTTCGCGGTGCTCTATCAGGGACCGACATGGCACAAGGCGGTCTTGCTGATCTCGGCCGCGCCGATCACGATTGTGATGAATGCGGTGCGGATCGCACTGGCAGGGGTGATCGTGAACAACTACGGCACCGAGTATATTGAAGGTTTTTCGCATTTCTTTGAGGGCTGGGTGATCTCCATTGCCTGTATTCTGATCTTGTTCGCGCTGGCCTGGTTCATGCTGTTTTTGCGCCATGACAGAATGCGCCTGCGCGATGCCCTGGACCTGGATACCGAAGGCCTTGGCACCCAGGCCATGCGGCTGCAGTACTTGCAGCCCTCGACTGCATTTGTGGGAAGCACGCTGCTGGTCGTCGTGCTGGCCGTTGCCTGGCAGATCGTCCCGCAACGCGACACCGTGATTGCATCACGCGATCCCTTTTCGCAGTTCCCAACCCAGATTGAGGCCTGGCAAGCGGGGCCACAGCGGGCCCTTGAACCCAGCGTGGAAAAAATCCTGGCCGCCGATGATTACTATTCTGCCGCAATCCTTCGCCCAGGCATGTCGGTCCCGGTTGATCTGTTCATGGCCTGGTATGCCGACCAGAATGCTGGTGGAGTGCATTCGCCCGAAGTATGCCTGCCGGGCGGCGGTTGGGAAATTGCTGAACTGAGGCAGATCAACGCGCCGATCACGACCGGAACTGCCTTTTCCATGAACCGCGCCATTATTCAGAAAGGCGCTGACAGGATGCTGGTCTACTACTGGTTTGAACAACAGGGCCAGCGCACCGCGTCCGGCTTTACGGCCAAGATGCAACTGATGCTGGGCAAGATCACGAATGGGCGCAACGACAGCGCGATTGTTCGCCTGATCACACCGATTGGTACCGATGAGGGCATCGCTGCCGCCGAGAACCGCCTTGACGACGCCTTGCAAAGCGTTCTTACCCAGTTGCCAAGGTTCATCCCGGATGTATAGAAAATACCTTCGAATCGACACTCAATGAACAGCTTTGATCCGTCTGTCAGGCTGTAACTGTTTACAACACACCTAGTGGAACTTGCCATGACCGCCCCTGTTTATACGATTGATCCCGACAGCCTGTTGATCTCGGCGGCCACCGCGCGCGCGGCGGCGGCACCGTTCGCAGAAGCCTATAAAACGCAACGTCCCTATCCATACGGCGGGTTCGATGATTTTTTCCCGCCGGAAGTCCTCGACAGGGTCAAGGAAGAATTGCGGGACCTGCCCGAGGCGGAAACCAACTTTGACCGTGCCCAGGAAAAACTGAAAACCAGCTACATTCCCGAACGCCTGCCACAATACACGCGCAACCTGTTTTACGCGTTGAACTCTCGGCCCTTCGTGGTGTTCCTGGAAGAACTGACAGGCATACAAGGCCTGATCCCGGATCCCTATTTTATTGGTGCCGGCATTCATGTCGTCGCCAATGGCGGGCATCTGGATATCCATGCCGATTTCAATCACCACGGCAAGATGAACCTGGAACGCCGCCTGAATGTGCTGATCTACCTCAACAAGGATTGGCAAGAGGAATGGGGCGGATCATTCGAGATCTGGGACAAGGACATGACCGGCAAAGCCAAGAGCTTTGTGCCGCTGTTCAACCGCATGGTCTGTTTCAACACGACTTCGGATTCCTGGCACGGCAACCCCGCAACCGTGAACAGCCCGACGGGCGAACCGCGGATGTCGATTGCGCTCTATTATTACACGGCGTCGTGGGACGAGACCCGCAAGTCGCACAGCACCTTGTTCAAGCCGCGTCCCGGCTCTGCAGATCAGCGCGACAAACTGGAAGCGCGCCATGCCGTGATGCGCAACTACCTGCCTCCTGTCGTGTACCGGCGCCTGGCTCCGCGCCTGCGCAGGTTGGGAATTTAGCACTAAAAACACGGCCCGCTTTTACAATCCGGGTCACATCCCGCGGATTGGAATAATGTAATGGCAACCGGTAATTTTCTGCTGCTGATTGGAGCCCCGAAATCCGGGACAACTTCGCTGGCCAGTTGGATGGCCCGACATCCCTCTGTAACCCTCATGCCCGGCAAGGAGCCCGGTTATTTTCGGACACTGCCCGAAAGCCTGATCATCAATGCCCACCACCCGACACAGGTTTTGGCTCCCGATCCCGCATCGGCCATGATCAATTTCGACACCTATATGGCCCCGGCCAAGGCCGCCGTTTCGGATCAGTGGATTCTGGATGCGTCGACGGATTATCTGTCGGACGAAGCCGCCGCGCAGCGAATTGCGGCGTTTGCCGAATCCGGAAATGTCAAACTGATCTGCGTCCTGCGCGACCCCGTCGAGCGAGCCCTGTCCGAGTACCGCCACACCATCCGGGACGGTATCGAACCGCTGTCCTTCCAGGATACCGTCGCTGAAGAGGAAGCCCGCAAACGCGCACATTATCAGCCCTTGTTCTTTCATGTGCGGCGCAGCCAGTTCTACCGCGACATCCAGCGCTATCGCGCTCTCTTTGCCGACAATCTATTGCTGCTCAGTCTTGCCGAGTTCTCGGATATGGACCGTTGCGCCAGCAAGATCTTTGAATTTGTCGGCCTGCAACCGGCCGAACTGGGCGGTATCAACCAAGAGAACGCGACAATAGACGGCGTGGGCCGAACGACGCCGACAAGCCAGCTGCGCAACGCATACCGCCGGCTCAGGAAAATTTCCGGACTTTCCAAGACGACCCCGCTGCCCGCAGGAAACAGCCAGACGACCGAGGAGGACCGTCGGCTGCTCAAATCACTGTTGCTGGAGGACATTCAGCTCTGCATGGCCGATCCGATGATTCCGACTGACGACTGGCGCTGCATCGAACCTGCCAAAGTGGTCAAGTCCGGATAGTTTTTGGCGAATCCAGTGGCGCCGAAAATCGGATGCTATGGCAAGCCCGCCTTGGGATAGTTCTGCACAACGTCCCAAACCACCTCTTGCATCAGCCGGGCTGCGGCGGGGCCAGGGGCATCGGCCAAAGTGCCATCCGCGCGTTCAAGTTCATACGGCAAGCCCACCGGCGATGTCTGATAGAGCACAGCATAATGCGTCAGCGCCACAAGATAGGCCCCAAGATCATTGAAATGAACCCGGTCCTTGAACAGATCGGCGCGGCCGGTGATCCCCTCAACGCCGCCACGTGATTCAACGGTACGCACAAAGCGGGCCATAACCTGTCCTGCGGGGATGACATAAATCGGTTGCGGAACATCAAGCCGCGCCACTGCCGGACGCAGGATCTCATCCTCCCAATAGCGTTGCAAGTCCTGATCGAGCCGGTCCAGCCAGCCGTCCGGGTCATCCAGCGGATGCCAGGTTTCATACAGGTAGACCCGCAGGTCAGGGTTTGTCGCCCATCCGGCCTGCGCCCACTGAGCCAGGTAAGCAGGCGAATCATGATATTTGATCGCATCGCGAATCTCGACCATCTCGGTCAGCACAAGCGCGTCATACTCACCCGACTGTACCGCTTCGTGCGCATCACGGTATCGCGGGTGGGCGTTTTCCAGCGCAAATCCATTGATCGGCGTATCGGGGTCCCAATGCGACTTCAGTGTCGCGCCCCATCCCAGTTGACTGTCATACTGATGCCCTGCCCCTGCCAGTTGCGCCAGCATGGCCGGCATGTCACGCCCCACCAGACTATGCCCGATGTGAAAGACCTTCTGCGGCCCCGGTTCCACGGCAACAGGCGTCGCATAAAGCGCGTCAAATTCGGTCGTGTCCAACGACACAGCCGCGCTCCAGCGGGTCAGGCCAAAAAATCCCACCGTCGCTGCAAGGATAAGAGTGATCGTCTTTTTGCGCATTGCATGTGTCCGCCAAACATTGTGCCTTGTGCCAGATACCTGTTTGCCAGGCCACTCTTGATGTTGACAAGGATGGCGTGGAACGGCTGTCAGTCTAGTGGATACAAGCACACATTCCGCATACAGAATAATGCGCAGGCGCTCTGTGGTCGGCTCAGGTCCGAAAGACGAACTGGTCCATGGCAAAGAACTTTTCCAGATCAGGTCCATCCGCCGCGACATTCGGTTTTGCCGTCGAGTCTGCCGGGCCCGATCGCTCATGCAGTCGGCGGCCAGAGCGGAAAACCCAGCCCGATGAGGTAACACGCGCATCAATCTGTTTTTCTGGCAACAGAAGGGCACGTGATTCCCGTGCGGCCAAGAGCACCGCATTGATTTGCCGTCGTTTGATGTTCATCCCACCCATCTCAGTCAAGCGTTGTCACCATTCCCGTATGTTGCAGCACTGCGACGAGAGTCCAGACCATCATGTGTATCGTCACGGAATGAGCAAACTTATGCTCCACGGGTCATCTGACCGGCAAAGCTGTCTGCATTTTCGACACCATGTTTGCCCATGACGATTAATATGAAGTTTATATCGACAATCGGTCGGCAAGAAGTCGCCATCAAAGCAACGGCCGACACAATCGTGACATGATTGACCGCGGCCCTGCGCCTGCGACTTCCAAAAAAAACGCTTCCAAGGGCGGTCATGCTCTCGGCGAAACAATGCCTGAATCCACCTTCGGCAAACCGTCGGTTGGCGAAATTATGTACATCATTCGGCGACGATCCGCCCGAAATGCGCCCCCCCCCGCGTGCCCGCTTGATCGTGGGGGGGGGCCTGAATATCAGGGTTAACAGGGCCAGAACAAGTAAATCTGTGAACAACATCGCAAAGGAGCGTGCTTTGAAGCCGTTCCTAAGGAACACGATTTTGCAAAAGGATGGCAAGAGCGCGACGCATGACAGCACAAGCCAGAAACCCGACAACCGCCGCATCGAATCCAAGGCAGCGTTATCGATTTATTCAGAAAATCCATGTCATGGCTCAGAACATGATTTTGCCGCAACGCGGCCATTTGTCGGTCAAATCCGTGAATTACGACCAGAATAAGTGTGGCCTTCAGGGCGCGGCAATCAACGGTATCAAGAGGATAACGCTATGAAGAGCATCAACGTACGTGGCTTTGGCATCCCGACAGCGGGAAGCGGCTTTCTGGCTCAGTATTATGTGCTGAATCAACCAGTCCAAAGTCTCAGTCAGATCAACTTTGACGCTGCGCCGACGGCAATGGCGGCTGTCCGCGGACTTAACACCGTGGATTCCAATGATCCGTTTTGGTCGGGTGGCCCCCGCGACTCCTTCGCCGCACGCTATTACGGGGACCTGAATGTCAAAGCAGCAGGGAATTACACGTTCTTTCTGACATCCGATGACGGCGCGGCCGTCTATGTCGATGGCAAACTGGCCATCGACAATGATGGATTGCATCCCAGCCGACTCATCCCTGTGACGCTGAATCTCACGCGCGGTGACCATGATATCGAAGTCCGCTACTTTGAACGCGGCGGCACCCAGACACTGAAGCTTGAATGGAGTGGTGCAGATACCGGCAACGCCAGGTCGCTGATCGATGCAACGGCCATCAGCTACGATAGCCAGCATATTGGTGCCAACCACACCACGACGACAACCGGAAGCACCACAACAACAACCGGAACCACCGACGGCGATCACTCTGCCTCGACTGCCGGGTTCCTGGCGCAGTATTTTGTTCTGCCAGAACAGGTCGCGAGGTTGTCGCAGATCAACTTTGACGCAACCCCCGCCGCAACCGCCGTCACCAACAGTCTGAATGTGACCGGCAGCAGAGACGCGTTCTGGAACGGCGGTCCGCGCGATTCATTTGCAGCCCTCTATTCTGGCGAACTGAACATCGCCAAGGCCGGGCGGTACGTGTTTTCCCTGACTTCGGATGACGGTTCGGCAATTTACATTGACGGCAAGAGAGTCATCAACAACGATGGCCTGCACGGTCCGAAACAGTTGAAAGCCGAACTTAATCTTACCGCGGGTGCGCATGACATCGAAGTCCGCTATTTCGAACGTGGCGGCGCCCAGACGCTTAAACTTGAATGGCGCGGCCCCGATACACAGAACAAGTTCGCCCTGCTCGACGGCAAGACCATCAGTCATGACGCGGACGGCGGACATGATCACGTTGATACCGACACTGGTACGGGAACCGGGACGAGCACCGGAGCCGGCACAGGTACGGGCGCCGACGACGGACATACCGACCATGATACCGGCACAGGCTCCGGGACTGGCACAGGTACGGGAACAAGCACAGGTTCTGGTGGGACTGGCACAGGTGCAGGTACCGGCACAGACACGGGCTCGGGCGGGACCGGCACAGGTGCTGGCACCGGAACAAGCACAGGCTCTGGTGGGTCGGGCACTGGTACAGGTACAGGTACCGGAACAAGCACGGGCTCGGGCGGGACCGGCACAGGTGCTGGCACCGGAACAAGCACGGGCTCTGGTGGGTCGGGCACAGGTGCAGGGACCGGAACAAGCACGGGCTCTGGTGGGTCGGGCAC
>JBBKXP010000331.1:0-9613 GCA_037969545.1 Paracoccaceae bacterium
CTTGTTCATTTCTTAGGCGGCTCGACGACTCGGGTCAATTGGCGATTGGCGGAACAATCGGCCCGGTCGGGCGTTGTGGTTGGATGAAGCATAACCTTGTCTGCCTGTTATTGTCAGCCGCCATTGCAACGCCCGCATTAGCTGAAGAAGTCGGGCAGGTCGGGGTCGATTGGGTTGGCAACGATATCATCATCGAAGCGATTGCCGACCCCGATGTCGAGGGTGTGGTCTGTCATGTTGCCTATTTCGACCGCAGTTTCATCGACCGGTTGTCGAACGGCAACTGGTTCGAGGATCCATCGAATTCCGCCGTTGATTGTCGGCAGGTCGGGCCAATCGTAATTGGCGACATCGACCGGGGTCGTGACGGCGAAATTGTGTTTCGCGAACGCCAGTCGCTGATCCTGAAATCGTTGCGGATCACCCGGATTTTCGACGCTGACAATCAAGTGTTGATCTATCTGGCGCATGGCAGCGAATTGACCGAAGGTTCGGCCAAGATGTCAATCTCGACGATCCCGCTCTATGATCCGGAGCGCTGAGGTCCGAAACGGAACAACTCTCTGTTGACTCACAAGTCGTTAGTCGATCAGGCGAAATATCATGTTCCGGTTTCCATCAAAAGTCATTCCAAATCAATCGTGGCCACATCAAATGTGGTTCGCGCATGTGGCGATTCGGCAATCGGGATCGCGAAAAAATTAAGTCGGCCTTGTCGGCCAGTTTTACGTCTGAACGGCCCCCGGGAGTGAGGGCTTGGGCCCGTGATAGGGGAGCTTCTTGTTTCTGATTGGATCAGTGGGTAGTGCCGACCGGCCAGTGTCATCCTGCCGCCGATTGCGCCTGCCAGACCGCCGACACCTCGGCCCGGATGATCCGGGCGATCAGGGCGCAATCATCAAGTGAAAAGGTGAGCGGCAACCGCATATCGACGATCCCGGCCAGAATCCGGTCGCTGGCGGGCATCACGGGGGCCGGGGCGTAGCGCCACGAATCGTAGCGCGATGTAAAGCCCACGGGCTCGGCACCGCCGAACCATTTCAGTTCGACTCCGCGATCCTTGCAGCGGGTCATGACGGCACGCACTGCCTCGGGCGACCAATCGGCCAGCAGGAACTGGAAAGATGAGGCGACGAAAGTTTCAAGGGCCGGCCGGTCGATCAACGACAGGCCGGGGGTATCGCGCAGGCCCGCCTCGACCACCCGGTAACGGGCGTTCCATTTGCCTGCCTGTTCGCGCAACCGCCGCAGTTGCGGGCGCAGGATGGCAGCGCGCAGATTGTCCATGCGGCCGGATATGTTGGGCGTTTCGTACTTGATCTGGGCGAAAGTGTCCGGTGGCGGCGCAGCGCGGTGCCGGTCATACAGCATGTAGCTGCCCGACAGGATGATGGCGCGGGCCATGCCGTCGGCGTCGTCGGAAACCAGTAGCCCGCCCTCGCCAGAATTGACGTGCTTGTAGGTCTGGGTCGAAAAGCAACCGAAACGGCCATAACGCCCGGTCGGGACGCCATTCCACGCAGCGCCCATCGTATGCGCGCAATCCTCGATCACCGTCACGTCCGCGGCGTCGCAAAGCCGCATCAGCCGATTCATGTCGCAGATATGGCCCCGCATGTGCGACAACAGCAGGCAGCGCGATTGCGACAGTTTGGCCGCGAGATCGTCCATGTCGATGACCAGCCCCTTGGTCACGCCGACGTAGATCGGAACCCCGCCCACGGCGGCAATCGCCCCAGGCACGGGGGCAAGTGTAAAGGCGTTGGTGAGCACCGCATCACCTGGATTGACGCCGGCTGCCCGCAGCGCCGTCGTCATCGCATAGCCGCCCGAGGCGACGGCCAGACAATATTTTGCCCCTGTCTGGGCGGCGAATTCTTCCTCGAGCAACGCTGCCTCGGCCACTTCGCCGGGTGCCGTGTTGTAGCGGTGCAGCCGCCCGTGGCGCAGCACGATCAGGGCCGCGGCGATCCCGTCTTCGGGGATCGGCTCCTGCTGGGTGAAACTGCCGGTAAACTGTTCCTGCATGGCGCACTCCCTGCCGTCAATCTGGGGCAGCGGACGCGTTGGGTCAATCGGCCACTGGGGCGACCAATGCCGACAGGCGACGGTCACGCATGATCCGCAGGAACATGGTCAGCGCCACAGCGAGAACCGCTGCGGCGACAAAGAACGACACAACCGGGGATTGGAAAGATGCTTCCGGGCGCATGAAAAAGCCGAACAACTGGCTGTAGAACAGGGTGCCCAGCAACATCGCGACGTTGGTCACGCTCGACAACCCGCCCTGCAACTGGCCCTGCGCATCTTCAGGCACAGCGCGGGACAGCAGCGCCGACAGCATCGGATGCACCAGCCCTTCGGGCGCATGGATCAGCAGCATCACCAGCACAACGCCCAGCGACGGCGCAAGGCCATAGCCGATGGCCGCCACCACTGCCATGATCAGCCCGGCCAGGACGACCTTGTGTTCGCCGAATCGTTTGGCCAAAGGTCCCGACAGGGTGCCTTGGGTCACCGCCGAGATGATACCAAAGGCCGCGAGTGTCAGACCGATGGTCGTGACCGACCAGCCGAACCTGGCGATGCCCCAGAACGGCCAGATCGCCGGATAGACCGACGAGGCGAAGAAGAATACCGCCATGACCCAGACCAGCGGCATGACCCCCGCGTAGGTCGCAAATACCTTGAAGGTGCCGAAAGGATTGGCATTTTTCAGCGAAAACGGCCGGCGTCTGGCAGGCGGCAGGGTCTCAGGCAGCACGAACCAGCCAAAGACGAAATTCGCCGCCGAAATGCCCGCCGCGACCCAGAACGGCACCCTTGGCCCGAATTCACCCAACAGGCCACCGATCGCCGGTCCGATGACGAAGCCGACGCCGAAGGCCGCGCCCATCAGCCCAAACGCCTTGGCGCGGTCTTCAGGCGCCGTCACATCGGCGATGAATGCGTTGGCGATGACATAGGACGACCCGGCGACGCCGGCGATCACCCGCCCGACGAACAGCCACATCAGCGTCGGTGCGAGGGCCGAAAAGATGTAGTCGAAGAACAGCCCGGCGACCGCAAGCAGCAGCAACGGGCGGCGGCCGTAGGCATCTGACAGGCTGCCCATGATTGGCGCGAACAGAAATTGCGCAGCCGAAAAGGCAAAGAACATCCAGCCGCCGATGACCGCCGCATGACCCAGATCGACATGGCCGACATCCTCGATCAGGCGCGGCAAGACCGGGATGATCAGGCCGAACCCGACCATATCCAGCAGCACCGTGATGAACACGAAGGTGACGGCGGATTTGCTGGCGGTCGCGCGGGCCATGTTCATGCCTTGTTCTGAGGTTGCGGCGGACATAGCGGACTTGGCCAGATCCGGTCAATCCGCGAAAGCGGCGGGAGATGTCGCAAGTGAGCCTGACAGGTGGCGGAACCGAGTCAGTATGCCGACATGACTCCGATTGATTTCCTCCATGATCTTGATTGGTCAACGCTTTCGGCGCGGGTGCGAGCGCAGGTCAAATTGCATCTGCTTGACCTGATCGGCGTCGCCGCCGGGGGCATGCAGACCCGTCTGTCAACGATCATCCGCGACCATGCGACGGCGCAGTTCGGCGGCCCGTTGCCGATGCTTTTCGATGGGCGACAGGCGAGTGCCGCCGGGGTGGCGCTGGCCGCCGGCATGAGCATCGACAGTCTTGACGGTCACGACGGGTTCAATCCGGCCAAAGGGCATATCGGTTGTCCACTGTTCGCTGCGGCCCTGCCCGTCGCGCTGCAGCAGGAAGTCAGCGGCGTCGATTTTCTGACGACCCTCGTCATGGGGTATGAATTCGGTGCACGCGCGGCGATGGCGCAGCACGGCACGGTGCCCGACTATCACACCTCGGGCAGTTGGGGCGCGGTGACGGCGGCAGCTGCCTGCGCCCGTCTGATGGGGCTGGACGCAGACCAGACCCGCCATGCCCTCGGCATCGCCGAATATCACGGGCCGCGCAGCCAGATGATGCGGTGTATCGACCACCCGACGATGCTTAAGGACGGATCTGGCTGGGGCGCAATGACGGGGGTGTCGGCCGCTGTGCTGGCGGCAAATGGGTTCACCGGGGGCCCGGCGATCACCATTGAGCAGGCACCGCAGTATTGGGCCGACCTGGAGGAACGTTGGTTCATCCTAAAGCAGTATTTCAAGCCCTATCCGGTTTGTCGCTGGGCACAGGCCCCGATCGAGGGCGTGCTGGCGTTGCGGCGGGCGCATGGGCTGACCTCGGACAAGGTGGACCGGATCGAGGTCACGACCTTCCACGAATCGATTAGGCTGGCGATCCGGCGTCCCCAAACCACAGAAGAGGCGCAGTATTCGACCTCGTTTCCGGTAGCCGTTGCACTGGTGCGCGGCGCGGTTGGGGCCGCCGATATTGCCGACGATGCGTTGCAAGACCCCGAAGTTCTGCGACTGTCCGACAGCCTGATCATGGCCGAGGACGAACACGCCAACGCCGTCTTTCCCGGCACCCGACTGGCGCGGGTCCGGCTGGTCCTGCGCGACGGCCGGAGCTTTGAAAGCGACTGGATGCAGCCCGGATGGGATCACACCGCACCGCCAACCCCCGCCGACCTGCGCGACAAGTTCCACGGCCTGGCCGACCCGGTGCTGGGCGCGGCGCGAGCGACGGCGATTGAAACTGCCATCGATGGGCTGGACCAGACCGGCCTCGCCCCGCTGACCGACCTGTTGTTTCAGCCGATCAATCGCTCAACCTCGGCCAGCAGATCGCGGTAATGGCTGATTTCGCCGTCCGGTTGCAGATCAAGGATCGCATCGCCCAAAGGTCCGAAGGTGACGAGCAGCGACGGCACCCCGGCGGCACGCGCGGTCTTGTGGTCAGTTTCGGTGTCGCCAACCAGAAGGCTTTGCGCCACCTTGCCGCCGGCGCGTTCGACGGCGGCAACATAGGGGGCCGGATCGGGTTTGCGCACCGACAGGGTATCCGCCCCGATCAAGGACGCAAAAGCCCCCCGCACCCCAAGGGTGGTCATCAGCGTTTTGGCAAGACCTTCGGGTTTGTTGGTGCAGATGCCGACCGCGTAACCGGCCGATTTCAGGCCCTCGACGGCGTCCATCGTGCCGGGATAAAGTGTGGTATGGGTGGCAATATCAGCCCCGTAGGCGGCCAGAAGGCGGGGATACTGGCGGTCTATTTCGGTGGTGTCAGCAATTTGCGCCCGCGCCAACCCCAGCGTCAGCATTGCCCGCCCGCCGCGCAGCGCCGTAGCGGCGTCGGTGCGATAATCCAACATATCGCCCAACCCCAGGTCCCGAAAACAGACGTTGGCGGCATTGATCAGATCGCGGCTGGTATCGGCCAAAGTGCCGTCAAGGTCGAAAATCACGGTGCGCATGGTTGGCTTCCTTTGGATCTGGCACTCATGTAACCCAACGAAACGCACTGTGAACCCCTGCTGACTTGCGATAATGGCCAAGCAGTTTAGAAACCGGGGCAAGAAACGGCAGGTAGGCATGAGCATTGCAGTGATAATCCTTGGCGCGGGCATGGGCACGCGGATGAACAGCGACTTGCCCAAGGTGCTGCATCCGTTGGGCGGTGCGCCGCTGCTGGTGCATGCGATGAAGGCCGCGATGCCGCTGGGACCGGATCGGACGGTGGTGGTGGCCGGGCATGGGGCCGATGCGGTGCGCAAGACCTCGCAAGACTGGGACCCGGATGCGGTTGTTGTCATCCAGAACGAACAACTGGGTACCGGCCATGCGGTGGCCCAGGCAAAGGCGGCGTTGGACGGATTCAAGGGCGACGCACTGGTGCTTTATGGCGATACACCGTTCGTGCGGTCGGAAACGCTCGAGGCGATGATCGCGGCGCGGGCGGATCATGCGGTTGTGATTCTGGGGTTCGACGCCGCCGATCCGGGGCGTTACGGGCGGCTGGTGACGAATGGCGAGATTCTGGAACGGATTGTCGAGTTCAAGGATGCCGATGCCGCCACACGGGCCATAACCCTTTGCAATTCAGGCGTTGTTTGCGCCGATGTGGAAGTCCTTTTCGACCTGATCGCTGCGGTCGGCAACGACAATGTGGCCGGCGAATATTATCTGCCCGATATCGTCGGGATCGCCCGGTCACGCGGTCTGTCGGCCGGTGTGGTGCGCTGCGCCGAGGCCGAAACGCTGGGGATCAACACCCGCGACGAACTGGCCAGCGCCGAAGCTGCCTTGCAGGTGATGCGCCGTACCGAAGCCTTGGCCGACGGCGTCACCCTGACCGCGCCCGAAACCGTCTTCTTTGCGCATGACACGGTGCTTGGGCGCGACGCCCTGATAGAGCCGAATGTGGTATTCGGCCCCGGCGTCACGGTGGAATCCGGCGCCCGGATCCGGGCGTTTTCCCACCTTGAGGGATGCCATGTGTCACGCGGGGCGATTGTCGGACCCTTTGCCCGCCTGCGCCCCGGCGCCGAACTGGCCGAGGACGTGCATATCGGCAATTTTGTCGAGATCAAGAATGCTGTCTTGGCCGAGGGCGCCAAGGTCAACCACCTGACCTATATCGGTGACGCCGATATCGGGGCAGGCACGAATGTCGGCGCCGGGACGATCACCTGCAACTATGACGGGGTCTTCAAACATCGCACGGTGATCGGCACGAACGTGTTTGTCGGCTCCAACACCATGCTGGTCGCCCCGGTCAAGGTCGGTGACAATGCGATGACCGCAACGGGGACGATTGTCACCGAAGACGTGCCTGCCGGGGCGCTGGCGGTGGGCCGATCCAAACAGGTCAACAAGCCGGGGTTGGCGGTTCGAATGTTCGAAATGTTAAAATCACGCAAGGCCAAAGCCGGTAAGGATACCTAACATGTGTGGTATTGTAGGAATACTGGGCGATCACGAAGCGGCGCCAATTCTGGTCGAAGCCTTGAAACGGCTGGAATACCGCGGCTATGATTCCGCCGGGATCGCCACCGTCAACGATGGCGTGCTGGACCGCCGCCGGGCTGTCGGAAAGCTGGTCAACCTGAACGATGAACTGGTACACAACCCGCTAGCGGGCAAATCGGGTATCGGACACACCCGCTGGGCGACGCATGGGGCGGCGTCGGTCAAGAACGCGCATCCGCACCGTGCCGGGGGCGTTGCGGTAGTGCACAACGGAATCATCGAAAACTTTCGCGAATTGCGCGCATTTCTTGCGGAAAAAGGCGTGAGTTATGAAACCGATACCGACACCGAAACTGTCGCCCTGCTGGCGCAGTACTATCGCGATCAGGGCCTGGCACCCCGCGACGCGGCCGAACAAACCATTGCCCGGCTCGAGGGGGCCTATGCCTTGTGTTTCCTGTTCGAGGGTAACGAGGACCTGCTGATCGCCGCCCGCAAGGGGTCGCCGTTGGCGATCGGTCACGGGTCAGGTGAGATGTTCGTCGGGTCAGACGCCATTGCACTGGCACCAATGACCGACCGGATCACGTATCTTGAGGAAGGCGACTGGGCGGTCATCACCCGCGCTTCGGTCGAGATTCGCGATGCGGCGGGGCGGATCGCCAATCGACCGCTCAAGATCGTGCAAATCGACGGCGCCGGGGTCGACAAGGGCGGGTTCAAACATTTCATGGCCAAGGAGATCGCCGAACAGCCTGTGGTTCTGACAGGTGCATTGTCGCACTACCTGACAGATGCTGGCGCCGTCCGGTTACCCGAACCGGGGCTTGATTTCGCCAAGGTGCAGCGTCTGACGATGGTCGCCTGCGGCACCGCCTATTTCGCCTGTGTGGTGGCGAAATACTGGTTTGAACAGATTGCCGGTCTGCCGGTCGAAGTCGATGTGGCGTCGGAATTCCGCTATCGTGAACCGCCCATCACCCCCGGCACCGTCGCCCTGTTCGTCAGCCAGTCGGGCGAAACCGCGGACACCCTGGCCGCACTGCGCTATTGCCGCGACAAGGCCGACAAGATTGTCGCCGTGGTCAACGTGCCCGAAAGCAGCATCGCCCGCGAAAGCGACATGGCCCTGCCGATCCATGCCGGGGTCGAAATCGGCGTGGCCTCAACCAAGGCATTCACCTGCCAGTTGGCAACTCTGGCGATGCTGGTGCTGAAGGCGGCGCAGGATCGCGGGCGGCTGAATGCCGTCGGGGTTGCATCCAAGGTCGCCGCATTACGCGGTCTGCCAAGTGTGATGAACCAGGCATTGGGGATAGAGGCGCGTTGTGCCGACATCGCCCGCAAGCTGGCCGAGGCACGCGACATTCTGTTTCTGGGCCGCGGCCAGATGTATCCGCTGGCAATGGAAGGTGCGTTGAAACTTAAGGAAATCAGCTATATCCACGCCGAAGCCTATGCGTCTGGCGAGTTGAAACATGGGCCCATCGCCCTTGTCGACAAGAAGGTGCCGGTAATCGTCATGGCGCCGCGAGACTCCCTGTTCGACAAGACGGTCAGCAACATGCAAGAGGTCATGGCGCGAGGCGGCAAGGTGCTGCTGATTACCGACCAAAAGGGGGCAAACCGGGCCTCCGAAGGCGTCTGGGAAACCATCGTGATGCCCGAGATCGACGATTTTCTCGCCCCGATCCTCTATGCGATTCCGGCGCAGTTGCTTGCCTACCACACTGCCATCGCCAAGGGCACCGACGTGGACCAGCCGCGCAACCTGGCAAAATCGGTGACGGTGGAGTGACCGTGGACGCTGCGCAAGCGCTCGCGCAATTGACCGCTGCGGGCGATCTGGCGCTGGCGGATGAAATGGCCGCCTATCACAAGAGCAGCCGTCGGTTTCTGGGCATCAGGGTGCCGGTGATCGACGCGCAGGCGGTGGAATGGCGGGCGACCTACACGCTGGATGAACGCCTTGCCCTTGCCGACGGCCTGTGGCGCAGCGATATTCACGAAGCGCGGGTCGCGGCGGCAAAACTGCTGACACAGGCTCGGATCAGGCCGGACGAGGGCGCGTGGGCGCTGATCCGATCATGGGTGCCCGATTTCGACGCCTGGGCGATTGCCGATCACGTCTGCATCGCCGGGCAGAAACGGCTTGTCGCCGACCCGGCGCGGATGGACGACGTGGAACCCTGGACGCGGTCGCCGCAGATGTGGACACGCCGTGCGGCGCTGGTGGTCACCCTGCCCTGGACCAAGCAGAATCATCCCAAACCGGACGATCTGGCGATAGGCGATCGGGTGCTGGGCTGGGCCGCGACCTATGTTCCCGATCAGGACTGGTTCATTCAAAAGGCCATTGCCTGGTGGATCCGCGAACTGTCAAAGCACGATCAGGGCCGGGCAAGGGCGTTCATGGACACCCACGGGGTCAAGATGAAGCCCTTCGCCAAGCGCGAGGCGCGGCGGTATCTGCCCTGACGCGGATGCGCCGCACTACCCGGCAAAAACCTTCAGTTCGACGATCCCGGTCAAAGGTGCGCCCAATAACCGCATCGCCGGCAGGCTGATCTGGCTGCCCGATCCCGGGGCGCCGCCCGAGGGGCGCAGTTCGATGTTGATTGCGGTGCCGTTGTAATCGACCCGGCCGTGGGTCAGGACGCTGACCAGCGGGGTTTTCAACCAGATCCCGGGGTCGGCGGGTGATCCAAGGGTGGCGCGTGT